>CAMDSN010000026.1 GCA_945907225.1 Flavobacterium psychrophilum
GATTTAACAACTTTGGAGGGCGCAGATACTGACGAAAAAGTTAAACAACTTTGTTTTAAAGCACATCATCTACACGATGAATTGCCTGGTTTACCAACTACAGCAGCTGTTTGTGTGTACCCGAATTTTGTTAAACTTGCAGTTAATGAACTGAAAGGAACAGGCGTAAAAGTAGCCTCGGTAGCAACAGCTTTTCCTAGTGGTCAATCTAGTGCCGAAATCAAATTATTAGATACTAAAATAGCGGTTGATAGTGGTGCCGATGAGGTTGATATGGTAATCAGCCGGGGGAAATTTCATAGCGGAGAATTCAATTTTGTCTTTGATGAAATTGCAATGATTAAAGAAGTTTGTGGGAAAGATGTTAGACTAAAGGTTATTTTAGAAACAGGAGAAATAGGAACCCTAGATAAAGTTAGACAAGCTAGCGATTTAGCCATGCATGCGGGGGCTGATTTTATCAAAACTTCCACGGGCAAAATTAAACCTGCTGCCACTCTTCCTGTAACTTTAGTTATGCTTGAAGCTATTAGAGATTATTATTATAAAACCGGAATCAGAATTGGGATGAAACCGGCAGGCGGGATTTCAAATTCAAAATTAGCACTTCACTACTTACTAATGGTTAAAGAAGTACTTGGAGGAAGTTGGTTAACTAATGAATATTTCCGTTTTGGCGCTAGTAGTTTGGCCAATGATGTATTATTACAAATTGTGAAACAAAAATCAGGAATATACCAATCGAATGATTATTTTTCAAAAGTTTAATCCGTATGAAAAAAAAACACCAAATAGATTTTAGTTCAGACTGGAGTTTGGCACCAGCACTAGAAAGCACCTCTCATTTCAAGTTAAAAGAAACTTACGATTTATTTATAAATGGAAAATTTGTAAAGCCCCATTCAGGGAGCTATTTTGAAACGATCAATCCTTCAAACGAAAAAGTACTTGCAAAAGTAGCGGAGGCAGATGAGATAGATATTGATTTGGCTGTTAAGGCAGCCCGTAAAGCTTATCAAACGGATTGGTCTAAATTATCAGGAAAAGAACGCGGAAAATATATTTATCGAATTGCAAGAATTATTCAAGAAAGAGCAAGGGAGTTTGCTGTTGTTGAAACCTTGAATGGTGGAAAGCCTATCAGAGAGTCAAGAGATATAGATATTCCTTTAGCGGCAGCGCATTTCTTTTATTATGCCGGATGGGCAGATAAATTAGAGTATGCTTTTCCTAATAGAAATCCTAAATCACTTGGTGTGGCAGGCCAAATAATCCCGTGGAACTTTCCCTTACTTATGGCGGCATGGAAAATTGCGCCAGCCCTTGCTGCAGGTAATACGGTAGTAATTAAATCTTCTGAAACTACTCCATTAACATTGTATCTTCTTGCCGAAGTAATTATTGAGGCCGGACTACCTCCAGGGGTTGTAAATATAGTTTCTGGCGCAGGAGTCACAGGATCACATATTGTTAATCATCCCGATGTAGATAAAATTGCTTTTACTGGTTCTACAGCCGTTGGTAAAATGATCATGAAGACTATTGCTGGAACGCAAAAAAAATCTACGATGGAATTGGGGGGAAAAGCCGCAAATATAATATTTGACGATGCTGCATTAGATCAAGCTGTAGAAGGAATTGTTAACGGAATTTTCTTCAATCAAGGGCACGTTTGTTGTGCGGGTTCTCGATTGTACGTTCAAGAATCTGTTTTTAATGTTGTCGTTCAAAAATTAAAAGATAGAATGAACTCCTTAACTGTTGGAGACCCTTTGGATAAAAACACCGATATCGGAGCAATTAATTCCAGAAAACAGCTAGATACCATTTCAAAATATATTGAAATTGGTAAAAGCGAAGGGGCAGAAATATATCAGCCATCTTGTGACCTCCCTACAAGCGGATTTTGGTGCCGCCCAACAATATTTACTAATGTAAGCCAATCAAATCGAATTTCTCAGGAAGAAATATTTGGGCCTGTTTTGGCTATTCAAACCTTCAGAACGATTGATGAAGTAATAGAAAAAGCTAACAACACCCCCTACGGATTATCTGCTGGCGTATGGACGGATAAAGGTTCAAAAATATTTAATATGACCTCGCAATTACGAGCCGGTGTAGTTTGGGCAAATACATTTAACAAGTTTGATCCCGCATCACCATTTGGGGGTTATAAGGAAAGTGGCTTTGGAAGAGAAGGAGGGTTACACGGACTAGAACCGTATCTTAAATTTGATTAAAAAAGGAAAGTTATGTCAAGAATAGAAGTTTTAAAAACGTATAAAATATATATTGGAGGGAGCTTCCCTAGAACAGAGTCGGGGCGTTACTATCCTTTAGTTATTAATAAAAAAATAGTGGCTAATTTGTGTCTCTCTTCAGCAAAAGATTTCAAAAACGCCGTGGTTTCTGCCCGAAATGCACAAGGAGCTTGGGCTCATAAAACAGCCTATAATCGGAATCAGATTTTGTACCGTATAGCTGAGGTTCTCGAAGGAAGAAAAGCTCAGTTTGTGGAGGAGTTAGAATTACAAGGAATTGCAAAAAAATTAGCACACAAAGAAGTTGATTTGAGTATTGATAGGTTAATTTATTATGCGGGTTGGTGTGATAAGTACACACAATTATTTAGTTCTGTAAATCCGGTTTCTGGGAGTTTTTTTAATTTTTCTGTTCCAGAACCAATGGGAGTTGTTGCGGCACTTGCGCCACAGCAAAGTGGTTTGCTGGGATTAGTAACTCAAATTGCTTCCATCATTTCAGGAGGAAATACTTGTATAGTTTTAGCTTCCGAACAACTGCCTCTTTGCGCCATTACTTTTGCCGAAGTGCTCGCTACGTCTGATATTCCTGGCGGGGTAGTTAATATATTAACCGGTAACCAAGACGAACTCTTAACACAATTTGCTTCACATAAAGATGTTAATGCTGTTTTATATTCTGGATCAAATTCTAAAATTATTACTCAAATCCAAGAATTTTCAGTTGAAAACCTAAAGCGCGTTGTTCTTCGTGTTGATGGCGATTATTTTGACGCAAAATTTGAATCGCCTAATCTTATTTTTGATTTTCAGGAAACGAAAACAACTTGGCATCCAATTGAAGTTATTGGTAGTGCGGGGGCTGGATACTAAAACAATTACAATCGCGGAAAGCAAATTTAAGGCTCTAAAATCATGTTTATGAAAGACGTGAAAATACTTCACATTGATAGCAATCACCCATTATTGTGGGAAAAATTAGAGTCTAAAGGCTTTAGTAATGAAGCCGATTATTCATCTTCTAAGTCTGAGATAGAAAAAAAAATACACCATTACCAAGGAATTATTATTCGAAGTAGATTTGATATAGACAGTGGATTTATAAATAAAGCTACTAATTTAAAATTTATTGCACGCGTAGGTGCAGGACTAGAAAGCATTGATTGTGAGTATGCTCAGTCCAAAAATATCCATTTAATTGCTGCGCCGGAAGGAAACGCTACCGCAGTTGGCGAACATACTTTGGGGATGCTATTATCATTATTTAATAAATTAAATCGCGCCGATAAATTGGTTCGAGAAGGAAAATGGATACGCGAAGGCAATCGCGGTCATGAACTGGAAGGCAAAACGGTAGGGATAATAGGTTATGGCAATATGGGAAAATCATTTGCCAAAAAACTACGTGGATTTGATGTTACAGTATTATGTTACGACCTACTTCAAAATGTTGGAGATGAAAATGCAAGACAAGTTACGCTTGAAGAACTTAAACAAAAAGTAGATGTTCTAAGCTTGCACATACCATGGACATTTGCGACAGATAAGATGGTAAATACAAAATTTATTAATGAATTTTCAAATCCATTTTGGTTGCTAAATACTTCTAGAGGTAAAAATGTAGTAACAGATGATTTAGTTAGAGCATTAGAATCAGGAAAAATTTTGGGTGCTGGATTAGATGTATTAGAATACGAAAAAGGATCTTTCGAATCTCTTTTTGAAGGCAATATAATGCCTGATGCTTATCATAAATTATTACAAGTGGAGAATATTATTTTAAGTCCGCATATAGCAGGGTGGACAATTGAAAGCAATGAAAAACTAGCCACAACAATTGCAAATAAAATTAGTAAACTTTATTTTTAATACTCGGTGTTAACTTAAAAAAAAAATACTTAGTATTGCATATTAATCATAAAAAACATACTGTATGGACACACAAAAAGTAGACATGTTTATGATGATGAATTCAAAATATTTTGAAAGTCATCATTTAATGGCTGTTCGAGAAAAGTTACTTACTTTGGATGATTCAAAATGGGCATTAGCTCAATCGTTACAATTTAAAAACCCAGATACTGCTATAATTTTATCTTTTTTAGGAGGGCAAATAGGAATGGATCGTTTTTTTATAGGGGATACAGGATTAGGTATTGCAAAACTTTTAACTTGCGGAGGACTATATATTTGGACTATCATAGATTGGTTCTCAATTGTTGGCGCTACTCGTAATAATAATTTTGAAATTTTTCAAAATAGTTTAAATTAAATGAGTCGAAAAAATAAGTTGTACACAACATTATTTATTGCAAATATTGCTGGATACACTTATTTCATTTATTCTTTAATAACAATCAATAAACAGCATGAATTAAGTTTGTGCATTATAAAAAATTCTATTGGCATACCCTGCCCGTCTTGTGGGTCTACCCGAGCGATACAATTAATTTTTCAAAACAAATGGATAGATTCCTTAGCAATGAACCCTTTTGGAATTGTAGTAGCAGTATTGATGATTGTAATTCCAACTTGGATTTTTTTTGATGTTGTTTTTAAAAAAGAAACTTTTTTTAAATGGTATAAAAAAATGGAAGTAATTATAAGAAAACCGTGGCTTGCCACAATTTTAATACTCGTTGTATTGCTAAATTGGATTTGGAATATTTATAAAAACCTATGATACAAGAAAAGTCTTTTGCCTATAAACCAGGTGATCACGAATGTGAAAAAGCATCGAACAGCTATTTAATGTCATTGGTAGCATTAATAGCAGGAATGCCATTGCCAATTATTAATTTATTAGCCACGTTCTTTTTTTATCTCGCTAATAGAAAAGGAACCTATTTTGTAAGATGGCATTGTACGCAATCTTTATTGTCTCAATTTGCTTTGTTAGGGATTAATAGTGTTAGTTTTTGGTGGACTATATCAATTTTATTTAATGACGAAAAAGTGAGCAACGAATATTTTGCATATTTATTCACAGTGATTATTTTCAATTTATTAGAAATAATTTCTACCATTTATGCGGCCATTCAAACTCGGAAAGGAAAGCACATACAGTTTTTGTTTTTTGGTCATATTACTAACTTAATTTGCAAAGCAAAATGATAAAAAAAACCATTTTACAAGCATTACTTATCTCAACAGTATTTTTTTTGTTGTGGTTTGGTTTCTCTCAAATAGATTTTATGAGTCATTTTGAGGTAAAAGAAAAAACAGAAAGATTAGAGTCTAAAATTGGGGATATGATTTGGGATGAATTACAAGAAACCGAAGAAGTTATTACAAATGACACTATTTTAAAGGCATTAGACTCATTTGTCAAACCGTTATGTGATTCAAACGATATTGATCAAGATTCCTTAAAAATTCATATTCTACTTAAAGATGAAGTAAATGCTTTTGCGTTGCCAAATAATCATTTGGTAATTTATTCAGGGTTGATTCAAGATTGCAAAAAAACTGAAGCGCTACAAGGAGTTTTGGGCCATGAGATTGCCCACATAGAAAAGAATCATGTTATGAAAAAATTGTCTAAAGAAATAGGATATTCTGTTCTTTTAGCCGCTGCCGGCGGTTCTAAAACGGGTGAGGTTACAAGACAAATATTTAAAACATTGAGTTCTACTGCATATGATCGTAAACTAGAAAAAGAGGCCGATATTACAAGCGTCAATTATATGATAAAAGCAAAGATAGACCCCAAACCTATGGCTGACTTTATGTATCAAATGGCACAGGATAATCAATCTGAAAAATATATGGAGTGGATTTCTGATCATCCAGACTCGGAGGAGAGAGCCAAGTATATCTTAGAATATATAAAAGGAAAGAAATTGAAAAGTAATAATACAGATGAAAAAAAATGGGAAGCTTTCCAGAAAAAAATAAGAGAGCAATAAATTTTTTAAGGAGACAACTTATTTTTAAATAAATAATTTCAAAAGGAGTAACCGAAAATCCAAAATAGAGTAGGAAAAACTTTTAATATAATAAATATGATAAATTGGTACAAAAAAGTAGTATTTGAAAATTATGCAAATTTTAAAGGTAGAGCAAGAAGATCAGAGTATTGGTATTTTGCATTAATGAATTTGATAATTTTGGTTATTGCAACTGTTTTAGACAGTACATTAGGAATGAATTTTGCGCCATTTCCATATGGGTATTTATATGTATTAGTAGGATTGACGACATTCATTCCCGGATTGGCGGTGGCTGTTCGACGGTTGCATGACGTTGGAAAGAGTGGTTGGTTTTATTTTATCGCATTGATTCCAATTATCGGCGCAATATGGTTGTTAGTTTTATTTTTTACAGAAGGGAATAAGGGAGAAAACCAATATGGTCCTGATCCAAAAGCAATAGAATAATATATTAATGAAAAAAAAGTTCTCTTGTTTATAAGAAGCGAGAGAACTTTTTTATAACTGCTTTTCTTTTCGTTCCAATTCTGCTTGAAATTCCTCCATTACGGGCCTCATTGTACTTTCGGGGATATCAGCAATTCTAATATACATCAATCCATCTATTGCATTATTAAATAAGGGATCCACATTAAAAGCAACTAATCGTGCATTTTGCTTTAGGTATTTTTTAATTAAAACAGGAAGACGAAGATTGCCCGGCTCTAGTTCGTCAATAATTTTATCAAATTTGTTTAAATCGGCCTCAGCTTCATCAAAAATAAAATCTTTGTCAGCGTCCTTTAATTTTACTTTAAATTCTTTTTTTGGTTTTATATATTGGGCGATGTAAGGATCATAATAATTCGACTTCATAAATTCAATCATCAGCGATTTGGAGAAATCTGTAAATTGATTACTTATACTGACGCCACCAAGTAAAAATTTATGCTCAGGATAGCGCAAAGTGGTATGGATGATGCCTCTCCAAAGAAGAAATAAAGGCATCGGTTTTTGTTGGTAATCTTTTACAATAAATGCCCTTCCCATTTCAATAGAATGCTTCATCATATCGTGTAATTCTGAATCAAAACGAAAGAGGTCGTTCAGGTAAAATCCTTCCATACCATATTTTGGATAAATCTCAGAACCTAATCCCATGCGGTAAGCCCCCGCAACACGTTTTGTGTTGTCGTCCCACAAAAACATGTGGTGATAGTATTGGTCATATTTATCAGTGTCTATTGACTCATTTGTACCTTCTCCTACTTCCCGAAATGTAATTTCACGTAGTCGTCCAATTTCGTGAAGGATTGTTGGAATATTTGACGCTTTAGTGAAGAAAACTTCATAGTTTTTACTTTGAAAAAATCGGCAATCTGTAGCTTTTAATTGTTCTACTTCTGCTATCATTTTTTCGAGGTTGGCTGGAAAAACAATTTCTTTAGGAGCCTTAGGGGTTTTGAGATTTAAGGCTAAATTTTGAGGGCTTAACATCTTACTTTTCTCATTAAAAGAATTCGATAACATATATGTTTTTCTTCTCAAAAATTCTGAATATTCTTCTATAGTTTTATATTCGTTTTGCTCAACTACTGAAATAGGCTTCCCTATACGAACTTTGATTATTCTGTTTTTTTGGCTAAATACTTCCGAAGGTAATTTTGCAGTTCTAAGTATTGGATTTATTTTAGATAAAAAATAAAACAAGCGACTGTTTTTGGCGTGAAAATAAATAGGAACTACAGGGACTTGTGCTTTTCGAATTACTTTGATAGCCCCTTGTTCCCAAGCTTTGTCAACAATAAGCTCCCCATCTTTGTAGGTAGAAACTTCCCCCGCTGGAAATATTCCTAATGGGTTGCCATCACTCAAATGCCTTAGCGTTTCCTTAATCCCAATAACGCTCGATTTTGCTTTTTTATGGTCTTCAAACGGATTAACAGGCATAATGTATTGCTTCATGGGCTCAATACGGTGCAAGAGAAAATTGGCTATAATTTTAAAATTTGGCTCTTTTTCAAGCATTAGTTTTAAAAGCAAAGCACCATCAATTCCCCCTAAAGGATGGTTTGATATTGTAATATAGGCACCGCCTTTAGGAAGTCTTTTAAAATCTTCTTCTGGGATTTCAAATTTGATTTGAAATTCATTCAAAATAGCATCAAGAAATTCAACATTTTGGAGATGTTTGGTCTTGTCGTAAATTTCGTTTAGTGTTGAAATTTTAAGGACTTTCATTAATAACCAACCAAAAAAAGTGCCAACAACACCATATTTATCAGTGTTTATTGCTTTTGCGACCTCTTTTGCGGTAACTAAACCCATTTGGAGTAAATTATTTTAACAAGCAAAGATAATAATTCTATCCTATTAGCGTTTAAAAATTCATATTTAGGTTTTATTTGTCTTATTTTACCTAGCCTTATAAATTGTATTAAAAACATTTAAAATAGTGATAATTATAACTGTATTTTCGTTTCAAATGTTTTTGTTTTTAATTACATTTGAAGCCATGTCATTACCACAATTGATTAAATAACGTATGAAAATTATTTCTTATAATGTGAATGGTATTCGTGCCGCAATTTCAAAAGGATTTCTAGACTGGATGAGGCATGCCAACCCGGATATAGTTTGCCTTCAAGAAATTAAAGCTACCCCAGATCAAATTCCGTTACACGATTTTGAGGAATTAGGGTATGCGTACAACTACTGGTTTCCTGCTCAAAAAAAGGGGTATAGTGGCGTGGCTGTTTTATGTAAAACAAAACCAAACAAAGTTGTGTATGGAACGGGCATCGAACATATGGATTTTGAAGGAAGAAATTTACGAGTAGATTTTGATACCTTCTCTGTTATGAGTTTGTATTTACCATCAGGCACAAATGAAGCTCGGCTTGGCTATAAGTTTAAATATATGTTTGATTTTCAAAATTATATTAACCAGCTAAAAATGGAGATTCCCAATTTAATTATATGTGGAGATTATAATATTTGCCATCAGGCTACAGATATTCATGATCCAATTAGAAATAAAAATGTTTCTGGTTTTTTGCAAGAGGAAAGAGAATGGTTAGATAATTTTTTAAAGGCAGGTTTTATTGATACATTTAGACAATTTAATAATCAGCCCCACAATTATAGTTGGTGGAGCTACCGTGCTGGCGCGAGAAATAATAATAAGGGCTGGCGTATTGATTATTGTTTGGCGAGTGAATCACTTAGAGACAATTTGGTCCGAGCCTTAATTTTACCTGAAGCAAAACATTCTGATCATTGCCCCGTATTAGTAGAAATAAATTAAATAGTAAGAAAATTAAAAAAATGAAAATGTTAAGAAAAATAGCCATTGCACTAGTGACAATAAGTTTATTAACTTCTTGTGTCTCAAAAAAGATTTACACCGATTTGGAAAACAAATTTACAGATCTAAAAAAAGAGAATCGCAGTTTAACCTCCCAAAACGAAGAATTGCACAAAACAAATATGCTTAATGATTCTATAATTAAATCATTGACCGCAGAAAGAAACCAACTCCAATCGGAGAGAGATAAACTTCAAACTGATTTTAACGCGGTTACTAATAATTTGAAAACACTCCAAGATTCATATGCAGCTCTAGAAAAAAACAGTAATGATGCGCTTGAAAGCAATATGGCAAAAAACAGAAATTTACTTGCACAACTTGATGCTAAAGAGAAGACCTTGGCTACAGAGAAAGCGCGATTAGATAAGTTGAATAATGAGTTGATGGTAAATTCTCAAAGATTAAACGAATTAGAAAGTATGATAGCTGCAAAGGATGCCGCTATGAAAAAATTAAAAGACACTCTGTCAAAAGCCCTAAATGCTTTTGAAGGGAAAGGACTAACCGTTGAAATGAAAAATGGGAAAGTGTATGTTTCTATGGAGAATAAATTACTTTTTCAACCCGGGAGTTGGGCTGTTGGGCCCGAAGGGAAAAATGCCGTTGTAGAAGTAGGCAAGGTATTAGCGCAAAACCCAGATATTACGGTATTAATAGAAGGTCACACAGATGATGATAAAATCACAGGAAAAATAGGAGGCGTTGAAAATAACTGGGATCTATCTACAAAAAGAGCTACATCTATCGTTACTATATTAAGCGAAAATGAGTTGATTAAAAGACAAAATTTAACAGCTGCCGGGCGTGGTGAATATGCCCCATTGTCAAGCAATGATACAAGTGAGGGGAAAGCTAAAAACCGTAGAATTGAAATTATTTTAACGCCTAAATTAGACGAAATTTCAAAAATGTTGAATGAATTTTAGTAGAATTGAGTTGAAATGAAATACACCGTTTTACCAAATACTGAATTACAAGTCAGTAAAGTTTGTTTGGGAACAATGACTTTTGGCGAACAAAATTCAGAAACTGACGCCCATAGCCAATTAGATTTTGCGATAGAAAGAGGCATAAACTTTATTGATACTGCCGAAATGTATCCAATTGCAGCCCGAGAAGACACGCTTGGAAGCACTGAAAAATATATAGGGAATTGGCTTAAGAAATCAGGGAAAAGATCAGAATTGGTTATTGCAACAAAAATTGCAGGACCAAATCGGAAAATGGAATACATTAGAACCCCGCTCGATTTTTCTAAAAAAAGTATTTTACAAGCCGTAGATCAGAGCCTAAGTAATCTTCAAACCGATTATATAGACCTATATCAGATGCACTGGCCTGATAGAGTTATGAATATGTTTGGACAAAGAGGCGTTTCCAAAATAGATACCCATTGGCAAGAAAATTTCTTTGAAGTTTTAACAGTCTTAGATCAGTTAATTAAAATAGGAAAAATAAAACATATAGGGGTTTCTAATGAAAATCCATATGGAGTAATGAAGTATATCTCACAAAGTGAAAAACACAACTTGCCCAGAATTGTATCTATTCAAAATCCATTTTCTTTACTAAATCGTTTATACGAAATCGGACTTTCTGAAATTGGGATGCGAGAAAAGGTTGGTTTATTAGCATACTCTCCATTGGGCTTCGGATTCCTAACAGGGAAACATTTAGATTCAATTATACCAGGATCACGTTTGGGATTATTTCCACAGTTTTCGAGATATTCTAATGAAAATTGTATTAAAGCTACTAAATTATATAAAGAACTTGCAAATCAAAATGAGTTAAGTTTAACCCAAATGGCATTGGCATTTGTAAATCAACAAGATTTTGTGACTGCTACAATTATCGGTGCAACAACAATGGAGCAGCTTAATGAAAATATTAATGCATTTGATGTTGTTTTAAGCACAGAAACAATTAAAGAAATTAACAAAATCCAGGAATTGTTTCCTAATCCGGCACCCTAATTATTGAATAATTAGCTTCGACTTGATTTGATTTCCTATTGTATCTTCAACAGTAATCATATATAATCCTACAGACAACTCACTTATGTTTATAGATGGTATTGATTTTTCATTTTGTATGTCTTTTGAAAGCACTAGTTTTCCAGTCAAATCATAAACAGTTACTTTTGAAAGTAAGAATGCGCCGTTATTTTTAATAAACACTTCATTTTTAGCAGGATTTGGATAAAAACTAATTTCATTTTGATTGTACGAATTTAATCCAAGAGAGGAATCAATAATTTTATAGATTATTCCGTTTGATAATCCAGCAATATACAATTCGCCATCTTTGTCTTCACCAAAAGTGCTAAAATTACCAGAGAATGAAGTTGTTGTAGTGACCGCATTTGAAGTATTTAAAGTTCTAATTTTGTTATCACAATAATCGGTATAAAAATATTTATTCGCAAAATTGGGGTACATGCTGCCCGTGTAGAAATAGCCTCCGGTTATAGAGCAACCAGAAGAATGATCGTATTGAGTAATTGGGAAAACCAAAGTTGAGCTTGCTGG
>CAMDSN010000027.1 GCA_945907225.1 Flavobacterium psychrophilum
ACTACAATGAAATTCCAAATTTGTGATTTCCAATTCCAATCGAAAAAAGATACTTTTTTTCCGACTCCAGTCATTGAACATAATGATCTTAGGTTGGAACTCATGCCAAATACCTTCCCAAAATAATTGAGCAATAGCATTACAACAGCAATAAGGAATCCGGCAACAGACCAATGCCAAGTGTGAGTAATAATTTCCATATATTCTATTTTATACAAAAATAGAAATTCATTTTAACTGGCATTATAAACTGTTAAGTATAATACGTATTTTTGAATTTTATTTTTCTGCATGATAATTGTAAAAGAGAGAGAAAAATTAAAACCATGAAAGCACATTCAATTTTAGTACTATTGTTTGTATTAATTACAACTGCGGGTTGTATTAGTACAAAATCTATGTTAAAAAATGTAGACAACAATGCACCAATTCCGTCATTAAGCAAAGAAAATACTTTTATAGTAACAGAATATAGTAAAGATCTTAAGTATGGTTTTAACGCAGAATATCCCGTAAATGTTTTCTATATTAATTCCAAAGATGAGAATCTTAATGCTAGTCGTTACTTAAACGCATTAGCCGGTCCAAATGGAGAAAAAATAACTTACACAAAAATTGAAAGTTGTTGTCCCTTCCCCACTAAAAGAACTGAAATAGGTGCAGGATATTTAGATATTTACGAACTAAAATGGGAAGGTCAAAATAAACCAATAAGGCTGTATATTAATATTTATGAGAGGGGTTATATACTCGTACCTATTGGCCTTTCTATAAAAAAATAACTTACAAGCTACATCCTAAAAAAGCAAAAAAATATACTAACTTTGCGCCTTTAAAACCAAACTAAATGAATATTCAATCTATTCCACAAATCAAAAATACAGAGAGTGGGAATTTTTTTGTTCTCGCAGGTCCCTGTGCCATTGAAGGAGAGGAAATGGCAATGAAAATTGCTGAAAAACTAGTCTTAATTACAGACAAATTAGAGATTCCCTTTGTTTTTAAAGGCTCTTTTAAAAAAGCGAATCGTTCTAGGATAGATAGTTTTTCGGGCATTGGGGATGAAAAAGCACTTAAAATACTTCGCAAAGTTTCAGAAACTTTTCATATTCCTACCGTTACCGATATTCACACGAATGAGGATGCAGACAAAGCAGCACAATATGTTGACATCCTTCAAATCCCAGCATTTTTGGTGCGCCAAACAGATCTACTGGTTGCTGCTGCCAAAACCGGGAAAGTAGTGAATTTAAAAAAAGGGCAGTTTATGAGTCCAGAAAGTATGAAACATGCTGTGCAAAAGGTATTGGATTGTAATAATGATACTATTATGGTTACTGACAGAGGGAGCATGTTTGGTTATCAAGATATGATTGTTGATTTTCGTGGAATTCCGACCATGCAGCAATATGCCACAACTGTTTTAGATGTAACACATTCCTTACAACAGCCCAACCAAATAGCTGGCGTAACTGGAGGAAGACCGGATATGATTGAAACAATAGCTAAGGCAGGAATTGCTGTTGGCGTTGATGGTATTTTTATTGAAACCCATTTTGACCCTGCAAATGCCAAAAGTGATGGCGCTAATATGTTACATTTAGACTATTTTGAAAATATAATGTCCCATTTAGTGGCTATTCGAAAAACTATTAATCAATTTTAAATAAAACAATTGAAAAAAATTATTTTATTCTCGATACTAATTTTTTGTTTCACAACCTCAATACTCTTTTCACAAGAACAAACAAACGATAAAGTCAAATATACCGCTCATAATAAAGGAAAATTTTATTTTTATTGGGGCGGAAATCGGGATAGCTACTCCAAATCGGATATCCATTTTAAAGGAAAAGATTATGATTTTACTTTGTATGATGTAGAATCTGTAGATAAACCAAAGGGCTGGCACATTGACTATATTAATCCCTCACGAATGACTATACCACAAACCAATTTAAAAATTGGTTATTTTATAAATGATCACTACAATATTTCTATTGGAGTAGACCATATGAAATATGTAATGAACCAAAATCAAGTAGTGAAAATTGGTGGGCTTGTTGGTAGTTCTTATCCTGGCGCAGGGGATTATTTAGATTCAGGAACCAATACAATTGATTTAAGTGATGGTAGTTTTCTTAAATTTGAACATACCGATGGATTAAATTATGTGAACTCAGAAATATCTCGTGTAGATGACATATCTAAACTATTCAAAATAAGAAATACAGATAAATTTCAGGTAAATATTACCGAAGGTATTGGAGGTGGGTTACTTTACCCTAAAACTAATTCAACTTTGCTAGGAAAAGAGAGACATGATGATTTTCATGTTTCAGGGTTTGGCTTTTCAGCTAAAGCTGGATTAAACTTTACCTTTTTTAAGTACTTTTTTATTCAAACGGAATTAAAAGTTGGCTATATTGACATGAATAATATTAGAACTACTAATAGCAATTCGGATAGTGCATCTCAAGAATTTTTCTTTTTACAAAAGATAATTGCTTTTGGCGGTATATTTAGACTATAATAACCTAATTAAAAACTAGTCAATACCATATTTATCAAACAAATACATTAGTGAGGTCATAGTTGCCGCTCCTAGTTCTAATTCTCTTTTGTTCACCGCGTCAAAAGTATCGTTTGCTGCATGATGATGGTCGAAATAGCGCTGAGAATCTGGCTCCAATCCAGCTTTTACAATTTTTTTAGATGTTAAAGGTTCTATGTCAGAACCGGTTCCTCCTTTCACAAAATCATGGATAAAATAGGGTTCAAATAAATATTTCCAACTAATAACCTTTTGAAAATTTGAATCATCACATTCAAATGAAAATCCTCTTGGCGAAAAACCTCCCGAATCGCTTTCAAGTGCAAAAATATGGTTGTCATTATTTAATTTAGATACTTCCTCATATTTCTTTCCACCCCTACCGCCATTTTCTTCATTCATAAACAATACCACACGGATGCTGTTTTTTGGTTTATAATTTAGTTGTTTGAAAGTTTCTAAAACAGTCATACTTTGAACCACGCCAGCACCATCATCGTGAGAACCATCAGCCAAATCCCAAGAATCTAGATGTCCTCCAACAGTCATTATTTTATCAGGGAACTCTGAACCTTTAATTTCACCAATTACGTTATATGAAAGAACATCGTCTAAGGTTTGACAGGATAATTTCATGTGAAACTTCAAATTACCATTAAGCTTTAATTTTTTACTTAACAAATCGGCGGCATTCGTACTAATAGCCGCTGTGGGAATATATTTTTCTATTGGCAAATCACCATAACTTTGTGCTCCTGTATGCGGAAAATCATCCAATCTAAAATTCATAGATCGGACAATAGTACCAACAGCGCCATATTTAGCAGCTTCTTTTGCTCCATAATATCGTTGATCAACACATTTTCCATACGATTTAAATGCATTTACATTCTCGGGGTCGAAAGGGCGATTATAAAAAATAATTTTACCTTTTAATTTGGACGCACCTAAACTTTCAAGCTCTTTTAAACTCTTTACTTCTACAACTTCTGCTGTAAGTCCTAATTTGGTAGTAGCAACAGACCCGCCCAAAGCGCATATGGGAACTATTGTTTTGGAGTTATTATCTAAAATGTAAGCAGTTTCTTTTTCCCCTCTAACCCATTTAGGAACCATCACTTCTTGTAAAAACACACTGTCCAAACCTAGTGATTCTAATTTTTGCTTTGTATAAATTACTGCATTCTCTGCGCCTTTTGAACCCGACAATCGAGCTCCAATTTTGTTAGATAAATCATCAAGCCATGAATAACAGGATGAACGAGTCAATGAAAATTTATAAATGTCTGAAAGCATTTTTTGATCATTACTTTGCGAATACATATTAGAAATAAATAACACAACAAACAACAACTGTTTTTTCATAATTCTATTTTTTTAACATTCCACTTTATATTATTATCATACCAAAGTTGACCGTTTGAAACAGTTAACGGAGAATCAAAATTATTGGTATACAAACTTCCGGTACCTAATCCTTGAGGCATACTAGTATTTTGCAAAAATGTAAATTGAGCAATCGCGTTCAATCCAATATTACTCTCTAAAGCAGAAGTAATCCACCAACCAATTTTTAATTTATTAGCTATGGAAATCCATTCTAAAGTTCCGCGAAATCCTCCTATAAAACTTGGTTTTAAAACTATAAATTGTGGATTAATTTTGACAAGCAAAGCTTCCTTTTCCAATGTAGAAAACACCCCAAGTAGCTCTTCGTCTAAAGCTATAGGTATTTGGCTACTTTTACACAATACTGACATCATGTCAGTATTGTTTTTTTTAATAGGTTGTTCAATGCTATGTAATTTAAAACCAGTAATTTGTTTAATTTTATATAAAGCTTCATTTTCATTAAAAGCACCATTTGCATCTACGCGAATTTCCATGATTTTTTCATCAAAATTGTCTCGAATAAAGCGTAATAAATCGATTTCTTTGTCAAAATCTATAGCACCTATTTTTAATTTTACACATCTAAAACCTTGTGAAATTTTACTCTCAATTTGTGATTTCATGGAGGCTTCATCTCCCATCCAAATCAAACCATTTATGGAAATACTTTTTTTAAAATTCGTGAAATCAGATGGAAATAAAACAAATGGATTATCGCTTTTTAAGGATAAAAAAGCCATCTCAATTCCAAACTGAATAGATGGAAACTCCATTAGTTCTTTCCAAAGTTGTTCTTCTCCAAGATGGATGTTATTGCATGTCCAATTTAACTTATCTTCATAATCGGGTCTGTCGTCTACAGACAAGCCTCTAAGTAGCCCACACTCCCCTATTCCTTTTTTCCCATTGTCATCTAACTGTATTATCCATGTCTCTTTTTCATTCAAAATCCCTCTTGAAGTTCCAGCAGGCTCCTTGAAATTGAGCAGATATTTAACGTAAGAAGCTTTCATATTGTAATTGATTCTCCAATAGCAAGTAACATCAAATCTTTACCAGCATCAAGTGCAATAGCTTTTGCCAAAGTATTACCGGATATAAAAGGATCTACGAGCAATATAACCTCATTAATTTCAATGCCAAAACACGAATGACCGTAATAAGTAATCTTCATATTTTTGAATATTTTAAAGAAAATTAACAAATAAATCAGGAATCAAATTAATCAAACAAAATCCTAATAAAATTGACATCAAAAAAGTACTCAGCGCCAACTTCTTTAATTCTGGATCTATTAACCTTAGGTTTTCATTTTTACTCAGCCTAACAAGATGGACTATTAATGGATAATAGGCTATAACAAATAAATATTGTTCTAATTTAAATTGCATTAAAATCGCAAAAACAAGCACTAAAGACATAGCGGCAACCACTAAAAAATAGTGGTACTTTTTTGCCCAACTTCCACCATTCTTAACCACCATTGTGTTTTTATCCGATTTTCTATCACTCAGCTCATCACGCATATTATTTAAGTTTAGCACACCCACACTCAAAAAACCAATGGCTATTGCAGGCAAAAACAATAATCCGTCAAGTAATTTAGAAAACATAAAATAAACACCTAAAGTGCTCACTAAACCAAAAAAAATAAAAACAAAAAAATCACCATATCCGTGATATCCATAAGCTTTTTTTCCAATCGTATAGGCTATTGCCGAAACTATTGCCAAAATACCAAGAAAGAAAAAAACTAGGGAATACAAGAGATAACTACCCTTAAATGCAAAATAAATTAACAATACTGCAAAGAAAAGTGTGGCTAATGAGGTTAATATTATGGCCTTTTTCATTTGCTTGGGTGAAATAACGCCTTTCTGAATAGCACGTTTGGGACCAATCCTGTCTTCATTATCAGTTCCTTTAATACCATCACCGTAATCATTTGCGAAATTTGACAATACCTGAAGGCCCAGAGTTGTTAAAAGTGAAAAAACAACAATATTCCAGTTAAAAAAAGATTGAAACATGGCATAAAAGCTTCCAAGTATTATTCCCGAAACAGAAAGTGGAAGTGTACGCAATCGTGCTGCTTCAATCCAATGTTTCATATTATTTTAAATTTTAAATATTAGATATTTTCAACGTTACAGATATTTGATATTTCATGTATGATATCTAATAATATTATTGCTACATCCAATTACTGTTAGAGGTTTCAATCTCGTACAACCAAAGGTTAACATATTCGTTTATTTTGTCAAATTTCCCCAAATGGAAAGTAATATTGCCTCCCGAAGTATGCATTGTCAACGAACCAATATTTAAGCTTTTGTGCCAAAACAACTGAGAAGTAGTGATGGCTTGAATCTTACCGATTTCAATAATTTCGTTGTCGACATCCCAAGCACCACTTTGTTTGATAATATGATTATCATTGACAAACAAACGGTAATTTCGGAACCCAAAAAAAAGTAAAACCAACATAAAAACAGTATAAAAAACTGCAAAATTGGCAAAATCAAACACTATCGGTTCTAAATATTTTCCGAACAAAAAATAACACGTTAAAGGTAGTACAATAATGATAAATACTGAAAAAATCAGTTTTCTGAAATTAGGCTGCATAATATTGCCTTTTTCAGGTAATTGTTTGAACAATAATTTTAAAATTTCATCGCGCTCAGTCGTATTACAACCCGGAATTTCAATCAGCGAGTTATTATCTTTCTTTTCGTTACTAATTGCTTGTCTTATTTTGATTTCCAGCACATTGAGTCTTTTTTGCAAATAGTTACTCGAAATCTTAACTATCTGTACTTTCTCGGGTTTCAATATAGTACTTCGGGTATTGATTAAGCCGTAAGTCAACATCAGCGAACCTTTTTGTTTGGTAACGGTATAGTCAAAAAACTTAATAATGGTGCGCAAAATATTGATTAAAAAAATCACACTAAACATGATCAAAACAAAAACTAGTGCCGAATACCAAACCGAATTATTATCGACAAAAACTTCCAGTTTTTCTGTGCTGATTATATCTTCAGCGCCAGCTTGATGGAGGTTTTCGTATATGGTAAAAAAGAACGCAAGTATCAAACCGACACTTTTTACATAGTTGGAAGTAATCCCAATTTTCAACAAACTACCCAGATTGATTTTAAGAAACGGAATCGATTTGTATTCGGTCTTTTCGGTTGCAGCATTTTCTTCTGAAACAGCTACTGCTTTACCTTCATTCTCTAACAATTTCGATTTTAGAGCCAAAGCTAGACCGTGCGAAATGGCTTTGATATTACCTTCTTTTTTTTCACTTCCGGCAGTATCAACATCCAATGCATAAACACCTATTAACCGTTGAATAAGGTTTTGCTTGATGTTTACCTGTTGGATTTTATGTAGCTGAATCGTTGTTTTGGTTTTGTTTATGATACCGTCACTGATGATAAACTCTTCGTTTTCCTCATCAATGTAAAAAGTGAAATTTCGGTATTTTAAGAAAGAATAAACTCCAAAATAAACCGTTACTGCCAGTAAAATCAAGGAACTGATTAAAATTGATTTAAAATCAGCTTTAAATAAGGTAATGATAATAATTGGCCACATGGCTTTGAGCACTTGGAAAATCATCTCGAAGAAAATCACCAAAATTCCCACCAAAGACTGGCGTTGTGGCTGATTGAAATTGGTTCCCATTAGAGTTGCTTTTGAATTTTACCCATTAGCAATTGCTTTATATCTTCGGCTTGGTCTTTTTTTATACCTGGAATTGACACATCACTAGAATTACCACCGGCTGTAAAAATTTCCACTTTTGCTAAACCAAAAAAACGAGAAACAATACCTTCGTGCACGGCAACATGTTGCACTCTATTATAGGGAATAACCATTGTATTTGTGGAGATAATTCCATTTCTAAAAATAACATCGTGTTCTCTGAAAGCAAAACCACGTTTGTTAAATGAAACTTTGGCAAAAAACAAAGTAAAAAAAAGTAACAACACAATAAGAAATCCCAAAATCAATGCCTTATCCGCTAATTCCTCAATAAAAATAACACCCAAAACTGCTGAAACTGTAATTATTGCAAACACCAATATTGTATTGATAAGAATTACTTTCCAATACTTTAAATGTAATTTATTCAAGTTTACCGTTTCATATCTAGGTAAAGCGGCGATATCAATTGGTTCGTTGGTGAAGTTTTGCATTATTTTTTATATATAAATTAAAGCCATTTTGATAGAACTTGATAAGATTCCTCTCTCGTCTTAAAAGACGAGACGGAATGACAAGAGTGAGGAAACTGATTACTGAAAACTGCACACTAATTACGGCAACCATTTCTTATCAAAATTGGGTTTTCGTTTTTCCAAAAATGCATCCCTTCCTTCTTTTGCTTCATCGGTCATGTATGCTAATCGAGTTGCTTCTCCGGCAAAAATCTGTTGCCCAACCATTCCGTCATCTGTTAAATTCATTGCAAATTTCAACATCTTAATTGATGTTGGCGATTTTGCCAAAATTTCCTGTGCCCATTCAAAAGCAGTGAATTCAAGTTCATCATGCGAAATAACCGCATTTACCATTCCCATATCTAAGGCTTCTTGAGCAGAATAATTTCTTCCTAAAAAAAATATTTCTCGCGCCTTCTTTTGCCCTACCATCTTTGCTAAATAAGCCGAGCCATATCCACCGTCAAAACTCGTAACATCAGCATCTGTCTGCTTAAAAATAGCATGTTCCTTACTAGCTAAAGTCAAATCACAAACCACGTGCAAACTATGCCCCCCGCCAACTGCCCATCCGGGAACAACACAAATTACTGCTTTTGGCATAAATCGAATTAATCGTTGCACATCTAAAATATTTAAACGGTGATATCCGTCATCTCCAACATAACCCTGACTGCCTCGCGCTTTTTGATCGCCTCCCGAACAAAATGACCAAACACCATCTTTTGAACTTGGTCCTTCTGCAGAAAGTAAAACTACTCCAATTGAAGTGTCCTCTTGAGCATCTTGAAAGGCTTGTAGCAATTCGGAAGTCGTTTTAGGACGAAATGCATTTCTAACATCAGGCCTATTAAATGCTATTCTAGCAACGCCATTGCATTTTTTATACGTAATGTCTTCAAAAATTTTAACTGTTTTCCAATCTATTGAATTCATGTTATTTGTAAAATGTATTAAAATGTAATTAGTGAAAATAAATTACTCTATTTTAGCGTAAAAATAAAGCATTTTTTAAGTTAATGTGCAAAAACAAATAATTAATACTTATGATCAAATCAGTTATTTTCGCTACTCTTCTATTGCTTACTTGTAAGGGGTTTTCTCAAGTTTATGAATTCCAAACCCTTAAAGATCTTGAATCTACTCCGGTTATCTCTCAAGATGCCACCGGAACATGCTGGAGTTTTTCTACAATTTCCTTTCTAGAAGCAGAAATTATTCGTTTAACCGGAAAAAAAATTGATCTTTCAGAAATGTATTCTGTTAGATACACCTACTTAGATAAAGCTGAAAATTTCGTCTTACGCCAAGGAAAAGCACAGTTTAGTGAAGGTGGCTTGAGTCATGACGTTATTAATTCTGCTCGAAAATACGGATTAGTACCATCTGACAATTATATTGGAAAATCAAATCCAAATTCCAAACACGACCATTCAAAAATGGTAGCTGAACTAGAAAATATTGTTAAAAAAGCGGTTGAAGAAACACCAAAAAAATATTCCAATTGGAAAAAAGATTATATAAAAGTTCTAGATAATTATATGGGGAATTATGATGAAAGCCAATTGATATCATCAAATTTATTTTTAGATAAAAACCCTGGAAAAAGTTTTGAAAAATCAATCTCACCAGCTCAATTTTTAGCAACTACTAAATTAAATTTGGATGATTATGTTACTATAACTTCTTTTACAAACACCCCCTTATATTCTAAATTTATATTGAGTATACCAGATAATTTTGCAAATGGAAGTTTCTACAATTTAACTTTAGATGAATTTATTCAAAATATTGATAATGCGATTAATAATGGATATACTTTAGCCTTAGATACCGATGTTAGTGAGGCAACTTTTTCAGGAAGTAACGGAATAGCCGTACTACCAGAAAATGACGCTGACTCAAAGTTAATATTAACACAAATAAAGACCGAAAAAAATATCACAGCAGAATATAGACAAAGTGAATTTGAGAATTACAACACTCAAGATGATCACTTGATGCACATCGTTGGAAAAGTAACAGATCAAAAAGGAAACGTCTATTATAAAGTAAAAAATTCATGGGGCACTGCTGCAGGAAAAAACGGCTACATATTTATGAGTGTTCCTTACATTCGCTTGAAAGCCATATCGGTTCTACTACACAAAGATGGGTTACTAAAGAAAACCAGAACTTCAATTGGATTATAAACTTTAACCCGTTGGTTGTAATTAATCAAAATCTTTTATTAATAGATTTTTTGCCTTCTCTTGGAATATATGCCACACTTACTAGCAAAGAAACCCATAATTGTGAAATGGATTTTTAAGATTAATCTGTTAAATCTATTTTCTTTATTGGAGTATAGGAAATCAGAATGTTATAATTTTTCAATCTTCTTATAACATTCATTATCTTTGCCATGCAAAAAATAAAAAGATGCAAACGCTACTTGATACTAATTTACCTGTTGGAAAACCAAAATGGCTAAAAGTAAAATTGCCTATTGGACAAAAATATACCGAGCTACGAGGGTTAGTTGAAAAATACAACCTAAACACTATTTGCACTTCGGGAAGTTGTCCTAACATGGGTGAATGCTGGGGAGAAGGAACAGCTACTTTTATGATTTTAGGTAATATTTGTACGCGTTCTTGTGGTTTTTGTGGTGTGAAAACAGGACGGCCGGAAACCGTTGATTGGGATGAGCCTGAAAAAGTAGCTCGTTCTATAAAAATTATGAAAATTAAACATGCGGTTATTACAAGCGTAGACCGAGATGATTTGAAAGATATGGGATCAATAATTTGGTTAGAAACCGTTCAAGCCATTCGCAGAATGAATCCTGAAACAACTCTTGAAACACTTATTCCAGACTTTCAAGGAATTGAAAGAATTATAGACAGAATTGTGGAAGCCAATCCAGAAGTAGTATCTCACAATGTAGAAACAGTGCGCCGATTAACACGCGAAGTTCGCATACAAGCCAAATATGACCGAAGTTTAGCTGTATTAAACTACCTGAAACAAAAGGGTATCCGAAGAACAAAATCGGGAATTATGCTAGGATTAGGCGAAACTGAAGCAGAAGTTATCGAAACAATGGGTGATTTACGTGATCAAAAAGTAGATATCATAACCCTAGGCCAATATTTACAACCTAGTAAAAAACATTTGCCTGTAAAGGAATTTATTACCCCTGAGCAATTTGAAAAATATGAAAAAATTGGCAAAGAAATGGGATTCCGACATGTTGAAAGTGGCCCACTGGTTCGTTCATCCTACCATGCTGAAAAACATATTTTATAATTTAAATTTTGAAAATACGAGTTGCTATTAACGGATTTGGTCGAATTGGAAGAAATCTATTCCGATTATTACTTCACCACCCTTCAATTGAAGTCATCGCTATTAATGATATTGCCGATACCAAAACAATGGCACATTTAATTAAATATGACAG
>CAMDSN010000028.1 GCA_945907225.1 Flavobacterium psychrophilum
GTAGAAGTTTCAGCTCCTGTTATATCTGGATCAAACAAAACCACTCATTTTCGTCACCAATATCCAATCCCGGCTTATTTAATAGCTATTGCGGTAACAAATTACCAAGTTTACACTCAAGCTGCAGGGGTTGCCCCTAATACGTTTCCAATTGTAAATTATATTTATCCAGAGAATTATAGTTCAGCTGTTTCAGATTTAAACGAAACCCTGCCCATAATGGATTTGTTTGAAACTTTATTTGAGCCGTATCCATTCAGAAATGAGAAGTATGGTCACGCTCAGTTTAGCTGGGGTGGAGGGATGGAGCATACAACGGTTTCTTTTATGCAAAATTTCAGCCGTCAACTTATAGCACACGAATTGGCTCATCAATGGTTTGGTAATAAAGTAACGTGCGGATCTTGGAAAGATATTTGGTTGAATGAAGGATTTGCAACCTACTTAGCTTCTTTGGTTATTGAAAATGCTGATGGGCCGGAAGCTTTTGTAGCAGACAAACAAAGTATGATTGATTATATAACTTCAAGCCCAACAGGGAATGTATATTTAACAGATGTACAGGCAACAAGTGTGAATCGAATTTTTAGCAGTAGATTGAGTTATGATAAAGGGGCTATGGTTCTAGAAATGTTACGATTTAAGCTAGGAGACACTGCTTTTTTTCAAGGGTTAAAAAATTATCTTTCGGATACTAATTTAGCATATAAATACGCGGTTACTTCGAATTTGCAGTCACACCTTGAGGCAGTTTATGGGCAGAGTCTAAACGAATTTTTTCAGGATTGGATCTATAATCAAGGCTATCCTATCTATTCTATAACGGCCCAAAATTGGGGGGCAGGTCAAGCAAAATTTATTATTAATCAATCTCAATCAGACCCTTCGGTTTCCTTCTTTGAAATGCCAGTTCCTTTGCGGGTTTATGCAGCCAATGGAGATTTTGTAGATTTAACATTGGACAATACAAGCAATGGGCAACAAATTATTGCCAACGTTCCATTTCCTATTGTAGGTGTTGATTTTGATCCGAATCGTCATATTATCGCAGCTAATTCTATAGCAACATTAACCAATGAAGATTTTGATTTGGAGCGCTCGGTTTTTATTAACCCCAATCCCGCTTCAGAAGTATTGCACATTAACATGCCTACTAATTTAACTATAGAGCGAGTTGATATTTACAATAATTTAGGACAAATAATCATGAGTAGCAATGCTAATGATTTTTCAATAGGTACTTTGCCAGGCGGTGTTAACTTAGTTTCTATTCATACTTCAGAGGGAGTTTTTCATAAAAAATTCATAAAAAAATAATCTAAACTATAATTTTCGTTTTATAGTGGATAGGAAACCTTATTTTTGCAACTTTTAACAAACAAAACAAATAAATGGAAATTGTAATCAAATTATCTCAATTCCTATTGAGTTTATCAATATTAATCATACTTCACGAGTTGGGGCATTTTATCCCTGCTAAGTTATTTAAGACGCGGGTTGAAAAGTTTTACTTATTTTTTGATGTTAAGTTTTCTTTATTCAAAAAGAAAATAGGAGAAACGGAATATGGCATAGGATGGCTTCCTTTGGGGGGTTACGTTAAAATATCAGGAATGATAGACGAGAGCATGGACAAAGAGCAAATGGCGCTTCCACCTCAACCTTGGGAATTCCGTTCAAAGCCAGCTTGGCAAAGATTGATTGTCATGCTTGGAGGTGTAACTGTTAATTTTATTTTAGCATTTGTAATTTACATTGGAATGGCCTTTTTTTATGGTGAAGAATATGTTGCCAATAGTGAGGTTAAAGATGGAATTTGGGTTGCAAATCCGGTTGTTGAAAAAGCGGGATTAAAAACGGGGGACAAACTGATTTCCATTGACGGCATGCCTGTTGAGCGTTTTTTTGAGGCAAATGAAAAAGTGTTACTGTCTAAGGAGATTATTGTATTAAGGAATGGTAAGGAAGTAAAAGTTAACTTTCCAATCAACTTTATCGATCAGTTGATGCAGGGAAAAAGAGCTTCATTACTAGAACTACGTGTTCCTTTTGTTGTATCTGTTGTTCAACACGACTCTCCAAACAAATCCATTTTGAAGGAAAAAGACATAATTACAGCGATCAATGGAAAGCCTGTAAGATTTGCAGATGAGTTAATTGGCTCATTAGACACTTTAAAAGGCAAATCGGTTCCTGCGGTTATTAAAAGAGAGGGCAAAGAGATTTCTTGTGAGATAAAGGTGAGTGATAGTGCTAAATTGGGGGTTATGTATGCCTCTAAAATTCCGTATAGTGATTTAGAAAAGTTAGGATTATACAAAATAAACAAAGCTGAGTTTGGTTTTTTTGAGTCTATTCCAATAGGAATTAACAAGGGCATAGACCAATTGAGCAGTTATGGAAAACAATTAAAAGCTATATTTACGCCAAGCACAGGTGCTTATAAAGGGGTTGGAGGATTTGCAGCAATTTTTAATATTTTCCCTCAAACATGGAGTTGGGAAGCATTTTGGGGCATTACGGCTTTATTGTCAATAATGTTGGGAGTCATGAACTTACTACCAATTCCAGCATTAGACGGAGGTCATGTTATGTTTTTATTATACGAGATTATAAGTCGAAGAAAGCCAAGTGATAAATTTATGGAGAAAGCACAAATGGTAGGCTTTGTTTTACTTATATCATTATTATTATTTGCCAATGGAAATGATATTTACAAGGCAATTTTTGGGAAGTAACTATTTTTAAATATTTCTTTATTATTTGTTTGTAAGAAATAAAAATCGTTTTATATTTGCAACCGCTTAAAAGATAAGATATCTTCCTCCTTAGCTCAGTTGGTTAGAGCATCTGACTGTTAATCAGAGGGTCCTTGGTTCGAGCCCAAGAGGGGGAGCTACTAAAGAAAAGACTTCACAGAGATGTGAGGTCTTTTTTGGTTTATTTTTTGCACATATTTTGTACAACTTGGCATACCAAGACCATAAATTAATCTTTATGGCAAACATTAAAACGCTCTTAGACCTTCGTAGAGCAAAATCTGATGGAACATTCAACATCATCTTTAGGATTACTGATTACAATAAAGTCTACACCATTAATTCAGGTGTGTCTCTTCCAAAACATTATTGGGATGAAAGAAAAGGGCAAGTGGGAAAGACACACCCAAATGCAAAACCACTTAACATCAAGCTATCCAAGCACTTCTTTAAAATCGAACAAGCTGTTCTCTCGTTAGATGATGAGTTTTCTATAGAACGAATTAAAGCAATACTATCTGGGAAGCCATTAGTTGATGCTCCTGAAACATTCCAAGTGTTTGCAGATAAAATCATTCAGCAAATGATTGAAGCCAATAGAATGGGTAACGCAATAGTCTACCAAACTGCAGTAAACAGGTTAATTACTTATTGTGGAAAAGATGTTTCCTTTATAGAAGTCAATTACAAACTCTTAGACCAGTTTAGTCATCATCTAATCAAATCTGGACTTAAAGTAAACAGTGTGTCAAACTATTTTAGGTCTATACGAGCAATCTACAACAAAGCTATTAAGATGAAGGTGGTTGATAGGTCATTATATCCATTCCATGACATCAGTATCAAGAGTGAAAAGACAGCAAAAAGAGCCATTTCTAAGGACGATATTATCAAGCTGAAGCAATTAAACTTGGCAGCAAATTCTGCAGCAGAAAGGTCATTAAATTACTTCATGTTGAGCTTTTTTTTGCGTGGAATCTCTTTCACTGATTTAGCCTATTTAAAGCGTTCAAATATCATTGATGGAAGTATAGTCTACAGAAGAAGAAAAACACACAAAGACTACAGTGTAAAGCTGTTTCCTGTAGCAGAAACTATAATAAATCAGATGCAAGTTCCTGGAAGTGATTACTTGCTTCCTATTATACCAAACAATGTTCCTGAAGACAGTCTAAGAGCCAAAAGATTAATCCAACAATGGATCAAAACCACCAATAAATATTTAAAGAGGCTTTCAGCTGAATGTGGGTTGTTAAATTCTATACAGACTTACACCTCGAGGCATTCTTTTGCTACCATAGCCAAGCGAATGGGTTATTCAAACGAGCTGATTGCAGAAGCTTTGGGCCATGAAATTGGTAATAAGATAACTAACATCTACCTTGATAATTTCGAATTGGAGGTACTTGATGCGATGCATCATCATGTGATTATGTAACTATCAATCTGTAAAGGATAAATTGAAAAAGGATTAATATGATTTAAGCTTCTACAAGAGAACAAGATTAATTAAGTCTTTTGTAGGAGCTCTTATCAGTTCCAATAGTACCAGATGAGATTGCTTTGGAAAGTTTCATCTTGCTCTTACGAAGTTCACGCTTCACATCATTAATAGCTATTAGTTCAGGTGCTACTTCAGATATTATCTGCTTCAATTTGAAGTGATGTGGTCTAGTAAGACTAACTTTACTACCTTTAGTGTGGACTAGGTTCCACAATCTGACAGGATCAGTTTCAAGTAGTTTGTAAGCAGACATGTACTCATTGTTACCTAATGGAACGCTATCTTGAAGTCTCCTTCTAGAAGATACACAAAACTCATCTTTTCTTCTTTGCATTGTTGTTATAGGATTACATCAATCACGTAAGACGCAAAGGTACAAGGAGCTTTTCTAATATACAAGAGAACATTATAAACAAAAAAGGGATGTTTTCAACAAAATCTGTAAAAAACAATCTGCAATTTAACCTCTCAATAAATGATTGATATGTAAATGATTAGATGTGTCCACACCAACTCTATATTGTCCTGTAAAAGCAATAATGCAAAGTTGGAAGCCATAATTATAAATATAGCTTTGTGTACGTGATTTTTAGTGCATTTGGTTATAACAATAAAAATTATTTTCTAAAATTTCTAACTTGGCTAGTTATTTTAGTCTGTAGGTGAATTAGATGCGTTCTTCCACCAAAACCTCCCTATGATGATTTTCATGTTGGATGCATTCCCCTATTTTATTCTATTATAGAAATTTAAATAAATCAGCTACTGAAACCCCTAAAGATTTAGCTATTTTAAGCATTGTTGAGACTTTCATCTCTTGCTTCCCCTTAATGTACTTTCTTAGATTTTCTACATCAAGGTCTGCATCATGAGCAACCTCTCTAGTTTTCAATCCTTTTAGCTTTATTATCTCTTCTATTTGCTTCCCAAGATTAATGATATCAGGGGTAAGTGGTGATTTACGAACTCTTTTTTCCATTGTGGAAAATTACTTTCATCTGATTAAATGTATATAATTGTTTACAATAGGTTGTATGTAACTGATTTTATATATATTTGTACCTTAAATAATTAAAAATGAAACATATCGTGATGCTTTTTTTGATAACTTCCTTTAGTTATTCTCAAACCATTTCCAAGCAGGTGATAGGCACAGCTGGAAAAACACAATCCAACAGCAATCTTAAAGTTTCTTGGACTGCTGGAGAACCAGTAATTGGTTTAATGACTGCTGGTGGTAATCAACTAGGGAATGGCTATTATCCAGCTTTAGATTTACAAGCACTAAGCGTTGAAGATAATGTCTTGGATGTGCAACTAAGAATTTATCCTAATCCAACATCACAATCGCTGAATGTATCACATCCTGATATGAATTCATTTGGAATTAGCATTGTGGATTTGAATGGCAAGCAATTGTATCAAGGAACTATCAATAAAGATGAGCCATTAGATATATCAAACTACACTCAAGGAATGTATTTGGTTACATTAGAAAATAAAGAAACACAAAAAAAGAACACCTATAAATTAATAAAAAAATAAAACTAAAATGAAAAAACTATTTACAATATTAGCATTAGCAATTACATTAATTGTATCAGCACAAGCCCCTCAAGGATTTAATTATCAGGCTACAGTCAGAAACTCTTCAGGAGCATTATTATTAAATCAAATCGTTTTGGTTAAGTTCAATGTTTTTCAAAACTCTACAACTGGAACCTTAGTTTATAGTGAAAATCAAACTGCCAACACAGATGATTTAGGACATATTGCCTTAGTGGTAGGACAAGGGACAGCCACTACAGGAACGTTTTCTAACATTAACTGGGGAGGTGGATCTTATTATTTAGGAATAGAACTAAATACTGGTTCAGGTTATGTTAATATGGGAACTACACAGTTGTTGAGTGTTCCATATGCGTTGTATTCTAATAGTTCTGCAACTTCGACACCTCAAAACTTAACTTCAGTATTGAATGCTGGGAATAGTGCTAACAATACTAAAATTATCAATCTAGGAGATCCAGTAAACCCTAAAGATGCAGTAAATAAGGATTATGTTGATACTCAGATTCAAATTTTACAAAATTACATTAACACATTACCTGTAACTGATATTGATGGGAATACTTACTTACCAGTAACTATTTGCAATCAAACTTGGACTAAATCTAACTTAAATGTTTCTCATTATAGAAATGGAGATGTTATTCCTCAAGTAACAGATCCAACACAATGGGCAAATTTAACTACAGGTGCATGGTGTTATTATAACAATGACTCAGCAAATGGAACTATTTATGGGAAAATGTATAATTGGTATGCTGTAAATGATCCAAGAGGTTTAGCACCACAAGGATGGCATGTTCCAACAAATGCAGAATGGACAACATTAACTACTTGCTTGGGGGGAGTATCAGTTGCAGGAGGTAAAATGAAATCAACAGATACCACACTTTGGCAAAGCCCAAATACAGGAGCAACAAATAGCAGTAGATTTACTGGTCTTCCTGGTGGTCAACGTAATTATTTTGGAAACTTTGAAACGATCCAAATAGGTAGCTGGTGGAGTTCAAGTGAAATTGGAAATTTTGCATACCAGAGGTCTATTTTTTATGATACAACTACAGTAGTAAGTTCAGGTTTAGGGAAGCCAACAGGAATTTATGTTCGCTGTGTAAAAGATTAATATTGTTTATAAAAGTCAATCAAAATGTCTCCCTTCAATCGTTTGCTTTGTTACGTTGGGCTGTTCCAGTCGCTTTAACAAGCTTCCATTCCACAGACCACTTGAAATCAAAACTAAGGGCAGTTATGAAAAATAACAGCCCTTTTTTTGTTTTCTACGTTCCCAATCTTCACCTCGCGCACTCATTGCGTTCGTTAGAGCTTCTAAATCCAAAATACAGCTTCATTTCGTTGCACTGCATTCCAGCAGTATTATTGTCTTTCGCTCTATGTTAATTTGGTGGTTGCTCATTCTCACAGCCATCAAGGTTGGCTCAATTAGCATTTTGCCTTAAATCAAGGAACGCCTAAAGGCTGTTTTTAATTTAACCTTGCTGTTAACACACTCACATCCTTTCAATTCACTACGTAAACTTCGCTCATTTTCCAGTCTGTGGTGGCTGTGAGAGGCCACAACACCAACCATCGCTCCTCGTAAAATTCCATTGCATTACATTTTACTGTGGTGCTTGGGGGTGTTAAGTAGTGCTTAATTAGACCATCTTTCAAAAAAAGGGAAGCAAAGTTAGAGTTCATTCCTTACTCCAGTCAGTCATGCTTCCTTCCATTCTCGTAAGTCATTACCTCAAGGAGTATTGCTTTCTTTTTTCTCTTTTTTTCTTTTAGAAAAATATAATACATTTGGTTCAAGTACAACAAACACATTTTATAACCAGGTTTTGGTTTGCACATATTTTGTACAATCGATGAAGTAATTTTAAAACGTATCTTCCTCCTTAGCTCAGTTGGTTAGAGCATCTGACTGTTAATCAGAGGGTCCTTGGTTCGAGCCCAAGAGGGGGAGCAACAGCAAAACCCGATACGAAAGTGTCGGGTTTTTTTGTTTATCAGTTATTTAGATAATTTGCATCAAATTATAAAATCTATTTAATTATCGATGAGTTCCATAATACAAAAGCATAAAAGTAATTAAACAGGTATAACCAAATACATTTCCGAAGTTTGATTTTTTATTAATTAATGAAATTATTAAGGCAATAACAGCTGGAATAAAAAGAATTCCTATTAATGAAAATATAGTTAATAATGAAGCCGTAATAAAATCACGATTAGAATAATTAAACCTTCCATTTGAAACTTGATAAATAATTCCACTGATAATTCCAACTATTATTCCAATTTTATCATTCATTTTTGGATTTAATTTTGGATAAATGTTTGGATTAATTTCTGGTAATTTTTTTTCTTCCATGTGAATAAATTTATTTAATATTGAATTATTGTACAATTAAGTTGAATTTATTTTAATGTAAATATATTAAAAAAAATATCTATGCCATTGATTTTCTAATAATTGAATAAGCAATCATTGAGGCAAAACTGCAACTTTCTCCAATAGGGGGAGCTACATTGGAAAAGCCATTCGAAAGAGTGGCTTTTTTCATTTCCAAAATTTGCGAACCATTGAAAAATCTTGTCATCAGCTCAACTATGTAGTTCTCAGAATTGGTTCGAAAACCTTCTTTTTCCAGTATTATATTTTCTGGGTAATTAACCCTTAAAAATGAAACTTTTCCCATATTTTCCAAGTGGTTGAACGCATTTACCAATTGGCTTAACACCAGATTTATATTCCAATTCACAATTTAAAGAGCTTGTAACTTCTAAAACTCTAAAATAATTTTTTACTTTATTTGTTATAAATGTTGGTTTGTTTTGCGACTTTAAAATGATGAATTTAAATATCTTGGCCAACATTTAAGGGGTGTTTTTTACTTTAAATAATTACACCCAACGGGTTAACATTACTTTATATGTCCAAGATTCAGATCTTATAAAGAGTGGCGAATAATCAAGGTGCTTTTATTTTCTATTTGTTCCTTTTTCCCTTTCAAAATCATTTGGGCTAGAATTTTCCCCATCGCAACAAAATCAGAAGATATGGTAGTGATGCCGTTTTCCACTACTTTTTTCAAAGGGGTTTCATTATAAGATATGATTCCGAAATCTACACCAAGTTTTAAATTTTGTAGCTTAGATTTTTCAATAACTTTTACTAAATCCCTATCGTCAGGAATAATATATACTTGGCCTTTTTTTATTTCCGTGTCTTTAAATTCAGTAATAACCGAATAGCTAAATCCGTAGTCTTTACAGAATTTTTCGAAGCCAATTTTCATGCCAACAGGTTCCCTAAATCCAGGAAAAATAAGGATTAATTTTTCGTACTTGTTTAATTTAGTTTTACCCTTTTCTAAGCCATTGTAAATATCTTTTTGGTGATTTTGATATACCGCAGGAAAGCATTTTAATTCAGCATTTGTTTGGTCTAATATATAAATTTCATCAACTGGTAGGGTTTTTATGATTGCCGATGCTCCAACTAAATTAGTGGGCATTATGATATATTTGGTATAGTATCCATTGCTGTCATTGATTATTTTTTGAAAAACCTGAAGATTAAAATGATGAAAGAAAATATCAACTTGTATGCCTTTTCCAATGTTATCAATAAAGGAATTGTATAAGTCTTCCTTGAAAATATTCAGTTCTTCAAAAAGTAAAAAAACGCGTTGTTTTATTTTGACTTCAGTACTTTTAACATAGTAGCCTTTGCCTAGAATAGCGTATATAATGCCGCGTTTTTTTAACTCTTCATAGGCCTGAAGTACAGTATCACGGGATATAGAAAACTCAAGGCATACTTTGTTGATTGAGGGAAGTTTTTCATCCTTTTTAAAATGACCTTTCTCAATTGTTTTTTCAATTGAGGAAATGATTTGTTTATACTTTGGTATTCCTTGATTATTTTGAATGTTTATGAAACGCATATTTTTTTTTACAAAAATACAAAAAACTGGTAGGCACTAGTATGTAAAACAATTATAATTAATTTAGTTTTGAATTCCACTTTTGATAAAATTTTGCAAAAAAAATAATGAATTCATTTTTAAACATATGTTCTTTAATTAAATTATTTGGATATATGCCTGATGGAGCTGTTGTAAACTCCTGTGAATTAACAAATAAAAACGGAATACAATTGAAGGTTATCACTTATGGAGCCACCATAACCTCGTTAAAAATACCATTGAAGAATGGTGCTTTTTTGGATGTGGTTTTAGGTTTTGATACCATGGAAGCCTATTTAAATTCTTTTAAGTTAAAGAGCGCACCCTATTTTGGAGCAACAGTAGGACGTTATGCGGGCAGGATTAATAATAGTACTTTTAGTTTGAACGGTAAATCGATTGATTTGAATAACAATAATAATGGGCATTCCTTGCATGGCGGTAATATTGGCTTTAGCCAAAAAAAATGGGAGATTAAAAACGTGACCGAAGGGGAAAACCCATCCATAACATTAAGTTATTACAGTCCTGATGGCGAAGAAAATTACCCTGGTGATTTATCTATCGATTTAACCTACACTTTGTCCGAGGAAAATGAATTGATTATTGAGTACGTTGCCACTACATCGGAGGATACAGCAATAAACTTGACACATCACAGCTATTTTAATCTTGATGGGCATAATTCCAATATTTTAGAACAGGATTTATCAATTAATTCCAATAAAATACTGGAAACCAATGATCACAATATTCCAACGGGTCAATTTTTGAATTTAGAAAACAACCTTTTTGATTTTAACCAAGCCAAAAAATGCCCTCAAACAATAGATACCACTTTTGTTTTGAATGATGGTAAAGAATTCTTGGCTTCACTTTTCAGCCCTAAAAATAATTTAAAAATGTTGGTATTTACGAATCAACCGGCTGTACACATTTATGTAGGAGGAAATTGTTTTAATGCAATAAAAGGCAAGGAAAATGCAGATTACTTCCATTTGAGTGGGATTTGTTTTGAAACTCAAAATTTTCCTGACGCACCAAATCACGATCATTTCCCTAATGCTGTTTTAAGGAAAGACGAAGTATATCAACATAAGACTATTTATAAGTTTCAAAATAGCTAACGGCTTACTGACTTAGAATTAATAAATAATACCACTAATTATTCAATAATGAATGAGATTTTAATACAAAACACAACAGATTTTTTTAAAGAAACATTTGGTAATATGCCAGATAAAATTGTTCTTTCCCCAGGAAGAATTAATATTATTGGTGAACACATAGATTATAATGATGGCTATGTTTTACCAGCAGCTATTAATAAAATAGTTTGTTTTGCATTTGAAATAAACAATTCTAATACCGCTAACATTAAGGCTATTGATTTGAATGAATCCGTATTAATCGATATTACAAAAGAAGAAATAGTAAGCGATGTCGTTTGGACTAATTATTTACGGGGTGTTTTGTTTCAATTAAAATTAAAAGGATACAAAATAGGCGGTTTTAACTGTAGCTTTAGTAGTAATATTCCAATTGGTTCTGGTTTGTCTTCTTCGGCAGCCTTAGAATGTGGATTTTTATTTGGTATTAATGAGATGTTTAATTTGGAAATAAAACCAATCGATATAGCTTTAATGGGACAAAGTGCAGAGCACTGGGTTGGTATTAATTGTGGAATCATGGATCAGTTTTCTAGTGTAATGGGATTAGAAAACAAAGTAATAAAAATTGATTGCCGTACTTTGGATTATACCTATC
>CAMDSN010000029.1 GCA_945907225.1 Flavobacterium psychrophilum
ATCTTCATCCGATGTATTTAACCAAAACTGGTAGAATTTATAAACCGAAGTCTTATTTGCATCCAACCAAATATTTCCACCTTCCGATTTTCCAAATTTCGAACCATCCGATTTTGTAATCAATGGAGTAGTTAAGGCATATGCTTTTGCATCGGTATTCGGATTCATTCTGCGCACTAACTCAGTTCCGGTCGTAATATTTCCCCATTGGTCAGAACCGCCCATTTGCAATACGCAATTGTAATGTTTGTGCAAATGATAAAAATCGTATCCCTGAATCAATTGGTATGTGAATTCCGTAAAACTCATTCCGTCTCCAGATTCCCCCGACAAACGTTTCTTCACCGAATCTTTCGCCATCATATAATTAACGGTGATTCGTTTTCCGACTTCACGAGCAAAATCGATAAACGAAAATGACTTCATCCAATCGTAGTTGTTAACCATTATCGGCGCATTGGCTTCAGTCGAATTAAAATCTAAAAAACGCGATAAAACACTTTTTATTCCTGCCACATTCTTTTCCAATTGCTCCTCAGTAAGCAAATTACGCTCATCTGATTTGCCCGAAGGATCTCCAATCATTCCTGTAGCTCCGCCAACCAAAGCAATTGGTTTGTGTCCAAAATTTTTCAAATGTAAAAGCAAAATAATTTGTACCATACTCCCTATATGTAAAGAATCGGCTGTAGGATCAAATCCAATGTAAGCTGTAGTAACTTCATTCAGCAGTTGCTCCTCTGTACCAGGCATACAATCGTGATATAATCCACGCCATTTTAATTCTTCTACTAAATTCTTCATGATTAAAACAATTTTCGCAAAGATAGTTTTAATTACACAATTTGAAAAAATAACCATTTGTACTTTCTATGAAAGTGTTTTATAAATAGAAATTCTATAATTACTACATTTGTAAAATGATATTAGTAACAGGAGGAACCGGTTTAGTTGGAGCGCATTTACTGCTTAATTTGGCAGAAAATGAAAGTGCTATTAGAGCAATATTTAGAAATAAAACCGCTATAGCAAAAACAAAAAAATTATTTTATTTGTATAAAAAAGAAAATCTATTCGATAAAATAGATTGGATTCATGCTGACATAACTGATATTCATTCTCTAAATTTTGCTTTTCAAAATATTGATTATGTCTATCATTGTGCAGGATTAATTTCTTATGACCCAAAAGATGAAGCCCTTCTCCGAAAAATAAATATTGAAGGCACTGCAAATGTTGTCAATTTTTGCATCGCCTTTAAAATTAAAAAATTATGCCATGTGAGTTCGATAGCTGCATTGGGGAGTAGTCAGAAAATTAAAAGCGGAAATGTCAATTTCAATACTTCTTTAAACCACATCATTACAGAAGATTCTGATTGGCATTCTGAAGGACTACATAGTGATTATGCCATCTCAAAATATGGAGCAGAAATTGAAGTATTTAGAGGGCAACAAGAGGGATTGAATATCGTTATTGTTAACCCAGGAGTAATTTTTGGCGCTGGGTTTTGGAATCAAGGGAGTGGGTTATTTTTTAGTGCAATTAAAAATGGCTTTCCATTTTATACGGAAGGATCAACGGGATATGTGGGAGTTACTGATGTGGTAAAAGTCATGATGCTATTAATGCAAAGCAATATAAACGGGGAACGATTTACACTTGTATCAGAAAACATATCCTTCAAAGATATCATCTTTAACATTGCTGAAAAATTGAATGCTCCTAAACCAAAAATACGCGCTAACCGTTGGTTAACATCTTTGGGGTGGAGATTGGATTGGTTTAATGCTACTTTTTTTGGCAGAAAAAGAAGGTTTTCTAAATATAGTGCAAATGCACTTCATTCCAAAGAAATCATTTCTAATGAAAAGGTAAAATTAGCTTTGAATTTTAAATTTCAAAATATTAACAGCGTGATCAAAGAAGTAGTTTCTTTACAAAAATAATTATTGTACTTGAGGGATATCTGAATTATTGGGGATGTTCTGATTGGGCAAAACAACTTGACCGCTTTTACGTAATGCTTCATCATTTTTTTGAATTTCGGCATTCAAACGGGTTTTGACTTTTTCAACCATTTTTTTGTATTCTTCAATATCAGAAGCGTAATAGGTGTTACTTTTCACAAATTGAATACTATCAATTTTATATTTTCTAAATATAAAATCATTTGCATATTTTACAGTTATTCCACCGCTAATATTTTGATTTTTAACAGCTTCCAATAAAGAAATATCGTATAATATAGCGATCATTTCATCTTCTTCAATTAGATTGCTTGGCTTTTCAACTGTGTTTGAATTACAGCTAAAAATTAGCAACATCGTAACTAATATTAAAAATCCTTTCATATTTGTTTTTTATCTATCGAACAATAAGCGTTTGCCAAAAGGAACTTCATTGACTTTAAAATTTTGATAAACCAATTGGCCATTAACAAACGTATGAGTTATCCTTGATCTAAATGTCTCGCCTTCAAAAGGGGACCAACCACATTTTGCTAAAATATTATCTTTGGAAACATTCCAAGGCATATTTGGATTTACTATGACCAAATCCGCATAATACCCAACTTTTACAAAACCTCTTTTTTCAATTTTAAAAATCTTAGCAGGATTATGAGCCATTTTTTCTACAATTTTTTCCACTGAAATTTTCCCTTGATGAAAAGCTTCAAACATTGCCACAACGGCATGCTGAACTAATGGCCCGCCAGAAGGAGCCATGGTATACACTTGCTGTTTTTCTTCTAAAGTGTGCGGTGCGTGATCGGTGGCAACTACGTCAATTCTATTATCAAGTAAAGCAGCCCACAAAGCTTTTCTGTCTTCGGAGGTTTTTATTGCTGGGTTCCACTTAATCAAATTTCCTTTTGTTTTGTAATCTTCATCTGAGAACCACAAGTGATGTATGCATACTTCAGCTGTAATTTGTTTTTTTTCAAGTGGTATTTTATTGGAAAAAAATTCAAGCTCTTTGGCAGTTGAAATATGGAAAACGTGTAATCTAGCTCCTGTTTTTTTTGCGAGTTTTACAATCCTTTCTGTTGATTTGTAACAAGCTTCAGCACTTCTTATTTGAGGATGATATTCTGCCGGAATATCTTCCCCATAGGTTGCTTTAAAATTTTCTAAATTGGTTTTTACAGTATTCTCATCTTCGCTGTGAACGGCAATAAGCAACTTTGTACTTGTAAATATCTTTTCAATTGACTCGTAACTGTCTACTAACATATCCCCTGTTGAGGAGCCAAGAAACAACTTTAACCCTGCGACATTTTTCGGATTGGTTTTCAAAATTTCCTCCAAATTATCATTCGTTCCCCCCATCATAAAAGAATAATTAGCAAAAGATGTTTTTGCTGCAATAGTATACTTCTCTTCAAGAATTTCTTGTGTTATTGCATTTGGAACTGTATTTGGTTGCTCAATGTAGGATGTAATTCCTCCAGCAACTGCAGCCCGACTTTCAGAGGCAATAGTCCCTTTATGAGTTAACCCGGGTTCTCTAAAATGAACTTGATCGTCAATTGCTCCAGGAATTAAATAAGACCCTTGAGCATCTATAATTATGGTATCAGAATGTTTTGCACTAATGTTTTCTGCTATTTCATGAATTAAATCATCTAAAATTAACACATCCCCAGAAAAAATAATTCCTTCGTTTACAACTTTGGCATTTTTGATCAAAAGGGTTTTCATAATTATAATTGATTTAGAAATTTTTTTATTCTCAAATTTATCACTCCAAATACGGCTTCCTTAATAATTGAACCACTCATTTTAGATTGCCCTTTTGTTCTGTCGGTAAAAATAACAGGCACTTCTTGAATATTACAATTATTAGCAAAAGCTCTATACTTCATTTCAATTTGAAATGCGTAACCAATAAATTTGATTGAATCTAAATTAATTTTTTCTAAAACATCTCGGTGATAACATATAAATCCGGCTGTCGTATCCATAATCTTCATCCCCGTAATTAACCGAACATATACTGATGCAAAGTAAGATAATAGCACCCTGCTCAAAGGCCAATTTACCACATTAACACCCCTAACGTATCTTGATCCTATGGCTAAATCGGCGCCATCTTTATAACAGGCATCATACAATTTCTCTAGATCTGTTGGATTATGAGAAAAATCAGCATCCATTTCAAAAATGTAGTTGTAATTTTTGCTTAAAGCCCATTTGAAGCCGTGTACATATGCGGTTCCTAATCCCGATTTTTTATTTCTGATAGATAAGAATAATTTATCATGAAATTCTGACTGTAATTCGGTCACTTTTGCAGCTGTTAAATCTGGTGAATTATCATCAACTATAAGCACATGAAAAGACATGTTAAGAGAAAATACAGCACGAATAATACTTTCAATATTTTCTATTTCATTATATGTTGGAATAATAACTATACCGTTGATCATTGTATGCGCAGTCAAAATTTATGCAAAAATAAACTTTTTATTACAGCACTATCTTATTAATCATCTAATAATTTTAAGAAATAAAAAATTAGTAATTTTGCCAACATCATGATAGAAACTTTTTCACAACCAAGAATTTTAGAGCCCAAGGATTGGGCAACCTATTTGTTTCTATTTTCTTTTATTTTGATTGCCATCACTAAATCAGCATTTGAAACTAGATTTAGCGAATTTATCCGAATTTTAGCCAGTGACAAATATATAAAATCATATAAAGATTCATCCCATTTAATGAGTGGATTTACCATTTTATTGTTTTTTGTTAAGATTATTTCCTTTGCTTTTTTTATTCAAATTATATTGGATAATTTGGGAATTATATCAAAAACAGATTGGGTGGTTTATATCCGTATTTTTACATTTTTTAGTGTTTTTGTACTTTCTAAGTTTTTAATTGAAAAAATTATAGCAACCGTTTTTGGCATAGAAGAATTTAATGAGCAATTTAATTTACAAAAAGTTAGTTATCGAACATTCATTGGGATAGCATTACTACCAATAAACATTTACTTATACTACAGTGAGTCTGGAGCAACATATATTATATATTCTACAATTGCCATTGTAATGATGATTAATATTTATTCTTATTTGGTTTCTCTAAAGACACATCAAAATTTAATCAGTAGTAAGTTGTTTTATTTTATTTTGTATCTTTGCGCACTTGAAATAGCCCCCTACTATTTCATATATTATTTGATTACAAAAATTTAGCACCGTAGAATGTCAAATTTGAAAGTAAAAACAATTTTGGTTTCACAGCCAGAGCCAAAAGTAGATAATTCACCTTATTTTGAATTACAACAAAAACTAAAGGTGAAAGTCGATTTTCGTCCTTTTATTCATGTTGAAGGCATTTGCGCTAAAGATATTCGAGCTCAGAAAATTGATCTTAACAACTTTACAGCTATAATTTTAAATAGCAGAAATTCTGTAGATCATTTTTTTAGAGTAGCCGAGGAAATGCGTTACAAAGTTCCTGAAGATTTAAAATATTTTTGTCAGTCAGAGGCTATTGCCTTTTATCTTCAAAAGTATGTTGTTTATAGAAAGCGTAAAATTTATGTGGGTCAAAAAGACTTTGTTGATTTATCGCCTCTAATAAAAAAATACAAAGACGAGAAATTTCTTTTACCTGCATCAGATCAATTAAACTTTGATGTTCCTCAAACCTTAAATACATTAAAAGTTTCTTGGACTCAGGGAATTTTTTATAAAACAGTAATGAGTGATTTGTCTGATTTAGCAGATGTTTATTATGATGTGTTGGCTTTCTTTAGTCCAACTGGAATAAAGTCATTATTCAAAAACTTCCCTGACTTCAAACAAAACAATACTAGAATTGCAGTATTTGGTAGTACTACACAAAAAGAAGCATTAGAGCACGGGTTGCGTATTGATATTTTAGCGCCAACTCCTGAGACACCATCTATGACTATGGCTTTAGAAAAATATATTATTGAAGCCAATAAATCAAAGTAAAAAATAATCTAAAAAATCCATTCTATAAAAAGAATGGATTTTTAATTACATAACCCAAAAGTTATAGTTCGGGTCCGGCTTTTACTAGGCTAATCCCTTGCTCATTATCCGTATATTGTTCGAAATTTTTAATGAATCTTGACGCTAAGTCTGTTGCTTTTGCATCCCAATCAGACATATCAGTGTAAGTATCCCTTGGATCCAAAATTGAAGAATCGACATCATCCAAATAAGTGGGTACCTCAAAATTAAATATTGGTATTTTTTTTGTGGAAACATCTTCAATAGACCCGTCTAAAATTGCATCAATTATTGCACGGGTATCTTTAATTGAAATTCGTTTTCCTGTTCCGTTCCAGCCCGTATTTACCATATATGCTTTAGCTTGGTTTTGTTCCATTTTTTTAACCAATTCTTCACCATATTTTGTGGGATGTAATGTTAAGAATGCTTTTCCGAAACAAGCAGAAAAAGTTGGCGTTGGCTCAGTAATTCCTCGCTCTGTTCCTGCTAATTTTGCAGTAAATCCTGAGAGGAAATAATACTTTGTTTGTGCTGCAGTTAATTTAGAAACAGGCGGCATAACCCCAAATGCATCAGCTGTAAGAAAGATAACTTTATTAGCATGTCCAGCCTTTGAAATAGGTTTCACAATATTATCTATATGGTTTAATGGATACGATACACGCGTATTTTGAGTGATCGAAGTGTTGCTAAAATCGATATTCCCATTAAAATTAACACTTACATTTTCCAATAAAGCATTTCGTCTGATAGCTTTGTAAATATCTGGTTCATTTTCCATACTTAAGTCTATGGTTTTTGCATAACACCCTCCTTCAAAATTAAATACGCCTTCATCATCCCATCCGTGCTCATCATCTCCAATTAATTCTCGCTTTGGATCAGTTGATAAAGTAGTTTTTCCAGTTCCTGAAAGTCCGAAAAAGATTGCAACATCTCCATCTTTACCTTTATTTGCTGAGCAGTGCATAGAGGCTATTCCCTGAAGTGGTAAATAGTAATTCATCATAGCAAACATTCCTTTTTTCATTTCACCGCCATACCAGGTGCCACCAATTATTTGAATTTGCTCAGTAAGATTAAAAGCAACATACACTTCAGAATTTAATCCATGGGCAGCAAAATCTTTAAATGAGGTTTTTGAAGCATTCATAACTATAAAGTCTGGCTCACCAAAGCTATCTAACTCCGATTCTGTTGGCTGAATGAACATATTGGTAACAAAATGTGCTTGCCATGCTACTTCCATTATAAAACGCACTTTCAATCGCGTGTTTTCATTGGCGCCACAAAACGCATCTACGACATAAAGCTTTTTGCCCGATAATTGAGATATGGTTGTATCTTTTAGAGCATTCCAAGTGTTTTGAGTAATTGGTTTATTATCATTTACAGCTGTATCTGAATTCCACCAAATTGAATTTTCAGTTTTACTGTCTTTTACAATATATTTATCTTTAGGGGAACGTCCTGTAAAAATACCCGTCATAACATTAACAGCTCCAAGTTCTGTTACTTGTCCTTTTTCAAATCCAGTTAAATTTGAATTTAATTCATCATTATATAATTTTTCAAAAGAAGGATTATGAAATATTTTGGGAACAGAATTGATTCCATATTTTTCTAACGAAATCGATTTCGTAATTTGGGCGCATTTATCCATATAAAGAAAAGTTATATTGAAAATAATTTATTGCGCAAAGTTAAAAATTTAATTTTAGAAACTATTTTTTTTATAAAATATTATCTTTTAGATTTCCAAACGCTCCATAAACCCAAGCTCCAAGCAACAATTAAAAAAGCACCTCCGACCGGAGTTATCGCTCCAATAAGTTTAATATCTATTCCAGAAATTGTTTTAGTAGACAACAAAAAAATAGACCCTGAAAAAAGAAAGACCCCTGAAATCACGAATAAAAAAACTTTTTTCTTGACTTTGTTTGTAATGTGGTCAGTGCTTCCTAAAAACAATAAAAAAAAGGCATTATACATTTGATATTTGACGGCTATTTCAAAAGCAGCAAGCTGTTCGGTAGAAAGCTCTTTTTTAAGGGCATGTGCTCCAAATGCACCTAAAATTATTGCAGTTAAACCTAATAAAATTCCGGTACTTATTATTTTTCTTTCCATTGTTTTTTACTTTTTTTGAAATACAAATTTATTTGTATTCTAATAATTGTAATACAAATTTTAAGATTCTTTTGGTATTTGAACCATTTAAAAAAATTATTTTTGCAACTTAAAACTTAATTCATGGCAAGATTACAATACTATTTGAATGTTTTTATTTTTTTGTTAGTAAGCACTAGTGTAAACGGGCAACCTATAAAATCGGGGGAGAAACTGATTTTTGCTGGTTCTTATAACATGAGTGGATTGATGACTCAATTGGCTCAAGTAACATTATCCACTGAAAATGTGACCACAGCAAAAAATACCTATTTACACTTGAGTTGTGAATTGTCTACTTACAGTAAGTGGGACTCTTTTTTTAAGATTAGAGATATTTATGAGTCGTATGTTAATCCGCAAACACTGCGTCCGAGTTTGTACAAAAGAAACATAGATGAAGGGGGATGGACCAAAAAAGAAAAATATGTTTTCAAAGGAAATACAGTAAATAGTACTTCTAAAAGAAAAAATAGCCTTGAAACCCAAAAAACATTTACTATTGGTGGATCAACACAAGATGTAGTTTCGCTATTATATAAAGTTAGAACTATTGATTTGAGTAAACTAACTGTTGGCCAAACACAGTCGTTAATGATTGTATTTGACGAAAAACAAATCCCTGTAACGCTTAAGTTTATGGGAAAAGAGACTATTTCGGCTGGAAATTTAGGCAAAAAAGAATGCTACAAACTATCAATAGGAGCAAAAACAGATGCGTTAAAAGGAAAAGATAAAAATCTAATTTGGCTAACCGCAGACCAAAAAAAAATTCCCGTATTATTACAATTTAGCATTCCAGTTGGGACAGGAAAGTTAACTTTAACATCTGCTACAGGCATATAATTATGAGAAAGACATACCTTATTTTAGCATTGTTTTTTACCTTTTTGGCGATGGTTTTTTCTTTTTTACCATTAGACACAATAGCATTTCTGCCTATTGGCATCGCTTTTTCGTTTTCTTTATTGCTTTTAAAAAAGTCGATTCAAAGTCAAAAAAAATTACCAAAAACTTTACTTTTTATATGCGGTATTATTACATTATTTGTAGTAGGGAAAACAGTATTTGTTAAAGATGAAATAGTTGAGGATACTAAATTTGAAAAAGAAAAAGTAGCAATTAAAAAAGAAGCCCAAAAAGAACTTGAGGAAATAGAAAACGACCTCGAATAAACAAGACAACCTTCATGAGAAATATATTAATCATAGGCGCAGGTAGATCTGCTTCTTCACTTATAAAATATCTTTTAAGAAAAGCTTCTCAAGAGAATTTAAATATAACCATTGGCGATCTTTCGTTAGAATTAGCTAGAAGAAAAACCTATAATCATCCAAATGCAAATCCAATTGCACTAGATATAAATGACAACAAACAACGTCAGGCTGAAATACAAAAGGCAGATATTGTAATTTCTATGCTCCCTGCCAATATGCATATTGAAGTGGCTAGAGATTGTGTGACATATAAAAAAAATATGGTTACTGCATCGTATATATCGGAGGAAATGCAAAGTTTGGACGAATCCGTTAAAGCAAATGGATTGGTATTCATGAATGAAGTTGGTCTCGATCCAGGAATTGATCATATGAGCGCCATGAAAGTGATTGAAGAAATTAAGAATAAAGGTGGAAAAATGATTTTATTTGAATCCTTTTGTGGAGGTCTTGTAGCGCCCGAATCCGATGATAATTTGTGGAATTACAAATTTACATGGGCTCCTAGAAATGTAGTTCTTGCTGGGCAAGGCGGAGCAGCCAAGTTCATTCAAGAAGGAAAATACAAATACATTCCCTATAACAAATTATTTCGTAGAACCGAATTTTTTCATGTAGAAGGGTATGGGCAATTTGAAGGATATGCCAATAGAGACTCATTAAAATATAGAAGTATTTATGGGCTTGATGATATTTTAACACTCTATCGAGGAACTATTCGTCGGGTTGGATTTTCAAAAGCTTGGAATATGTTTGTTCAACTGGGCATGACAGATGACTCCTATAAAATGGAAAATACAGAAAAAATGAGTTATAGAGAATTTATTAATTCTTTCCTTCCATTTCATGCCTCCGACTCTGTCGAATTAAAAACGAGGTTGGCTCTAGGCATTGAACAAGATGACATTATGTGGGATAAATTAATGGAATTAGATATTTTTAATTCCAAAAAAATTGTAGGGCTTAAAAACGTCTCCCCGGCTGAAATTTTAGAACATATTTTAAATGATAGTTGGACACTTCAACCCGATGATAAAGATATGATTGTTATGTATCACAAATTTGGGTATGAAATAAATGGCGTCAAAAAACAAATTGACTCCAAAATGGTTTGTATTGGGGATGATCAAATTTATACCGCCATGGCAAAAACGGTAGGATTGCCCGTGGCTATTGCAACACTACAAATTTTGAATGGAAAATTCAAAACCCCTGGAGTTCAAATTCCAATTGATAAAGAAATATATGAACCTATACTAAACGAGCTTGAATCATATGGTATAGTTTTTAAAGAAACGGAAATGCCATACTTAGGCTATAATCCGGATAAACTTATTTCGAATTAGAATAAGGCATCAAAAAAACGAAGTGACGTAATATTGTAAATAAAATTCTCATTAATCTTCTATTTATTAAAATAGCTACGCTAGCTAACAATATAGCCAAAATCTAAATCGATTTTGGCTATATTGTTTAAAATTAAAACTATTTGTATACTTTTGAGTTTCAATTTAAAACTATGAAAATAAATCAACTTCAAATAGAAATAGATGGTATTGATAAAGAAATACTTAGAGACCTAATGCAAGATGCTCGGAAACCTATTTTACAGATTGCAAATAAAATTGGCATTTCAGGCGCTGCAATTCATCAAAGAATAAGAAAACTTGAGGAAGCTGGTGTTATTGCTAGTTCAAAACTAATTATAAATAATAAGATTTTAGGGTATAAAACAATGGCATTTATTGGTGTCTATCTTGAAAAAGCATCCAGTAATGCAGAAGCTGTAAAAGAGCTAAAAAAAATACCTGAGGTTTTAGAATGCCATTATACAACTGGAAATTGGAGTATTCTCATAAAAATTATTTGTAAAGACAATGAGCATTTGATGCAACTTTTAAACAAAAAAATTCAACCTATAAGCGGAGTTTCTCGAACCGAAACATTTATTTCGTTAGAACAACAAATAGAAAGACAAATTCAATTTTAAAAAAAGTTTGCTTTGAAAAATTATTAAATGAACCCGTTGGGTGTAATTTTTATGGCCAATTTATTCTAAATTGTCACATTGAGCTTGTCGAAATGTATTCTTTTTAATGTCTTCGACAAGCTCAGACTGACATTTTTGTTCTAATTGAA
>CAMDSN010000030.1 GCA_945907225.1 Flavobacterium psychrophilum
CTTGACAGCGATAACGATTTGTGCAATGATGTTATTGAAGCTGGGTATTTAGATAGTAATATTGATGGAATTCTAGGCGCAATTACTCCAGCATCAGTGAACAACTCTAACGGATTAGTCACAAGTGGAACTGGTTATGGAAATCCAAACACCAATTATATCCTATCTGCACCAATTATTATTTCTACACAGCCACAAGATTTTACTTCTTGCGAATTACAAAATGCAACGTTCTCGGTTATTACAAATGTTGTAAATTCCTATCAATGGGAAGTATCTATTGACAATGGCATAACATGGACAAATATAGTAAATGTATCTCCTTACACTGGAGCAACAACTGCAAGTCTTACTGTTACGAATGTCACGCCTAACATGAGTGGATATAAGTACCGCGTAACAATTAACAAAAATGGAAATAGTTGTGGAATGATGTCAGCAGCTGCAATATTAACAACTTATTCTTTACCAGTTGTTATAACACCAATCACTCTTAAACAATGTGATGATGACACAGATGGAATTTCTATTTTTAATTTAACTCAAAAAAATGATGTTATTTCTGTAGACTATCTCAACGAAACATTTACATATTACACAACAGCTCTAGCGGCAGCTAATCAAAACAATAGTTTTTTAATCACTAATCCAATTTCATATCCATCTGGAACCGGAACGGTCTATGTTCGAGTTCAAAACAGTAATGGCTGTTATAGAGTAGCTCAGATTAATTTGATTGTTTCTGTTACTCAAATTCCGGCGAACTTTGTAATTCCAAATCAATATGTATGTGATGATTATATAGATCCTGTTAATAACGATCGTGATGGAATTTCAGGACCTTTTGACTTTACAAGCATTACAAACAGTTTACTTACAATTCTCCCTAATAATGTTTCTATAAAATATTATAAATCTCAAGCCGATTTTCTGGCTGAGACCGATGTATCTGGAAATTCATTAGCAATTACGAACATATCAAATTATAGAAACATTGGTTTTCCCAATTCTCAAATCATATGGGTTAGAGTAGACAGCACCTTAGACAACTCTTGTTTCGGTTTTAAAAGTTTCAACGTAGTAGTAGAGTCGCTACCAACCGCATATCCAATAAATTCGCAGGGATTGATTCGTAAATGTGATGATGATCAAGATGGAATTTATGGATTTGACACTAGTCAAATTGAATCTCTGGTCTTAAATGGACAAACAGGTGTAAATGTTAACTATTTTAGGGCTAATGGAGCCCAGCTCAGCTCTCCTTTACCCAATCCGTTTCAAGTGAATCAAAATGAAATCCTAACAATTAGAGTACAAAACAATACCACTCAAACTGGTGGACAACCGTGTTATGATGAAGTAAATTTGCAATTTCTTGTTGATGATTTACCACAAGTCTTTCCTGTATCAACTAACTTAACATCAATTTGTGACGAAGAACTTAATCCGGTTGACCAAAATGGAATATACGATTTTGATACCTCAACGTTTCAGTCCACCCTTTTAGGCAGTCAAACTGGTTTGACTATTTATTACTTAGACGGAAATAATAATCCGCTTTCAGCACCTTTACCAAATTTATTTTCAACGGGAACTCAAAATGTAACAGTAATCGTTGAAAATCCAATAAATACAACTTGTACTGCCCAACTGAACCTTCCTTTTATAGTTAATCCAACCCCAAAAATTGATTTAGAGGAAGATATAATAATCTGTATACCAAATACACAAGCCTTAATTGATGCAGGTATTCTTGACGGAACCCCAACATCTAATTACACCTTTCAATGGTATAAAAATAATAATATAATTATGCCTGGGGAAACAAACTCAACATATTTAGTCAACTTGCCTGGCACATATAGTGTGGAAGTAACTAATATTTTTGGTTGTTCAAAAACTAGAATAATTACAGTTACAGGATCTGAAATTCCAACACTCCAATCGATTGATGTTATTGATTTAGACGATAATAATTCGATAAGTATAAATGTTAGTGGTTCTGGAAGTTATGAGTTTTCGTTAGATGATGTGAACGGTCCATACAGAGATACAAATTTATTCAATAATGTTCCGATGGGCATTCATGAAATATACATTAGAGATAAAAATGGATGTGGATCAATAGGTCCATTTACTGTTGCTGTATTAGGAATCCCAAATTATTTTACACCAAACGGGGATGGTTTTAACGATACATGGAATGTAAAAGGAGTAAGTTTATTGTATAATTATAAATCGGAAATATTTATTTTTGATCGCTTTGGGAAATTACTAAAACAAATAGGAACAACAGGTGCTGGCTGGGACGGTACTTTCAACGGACAACAAATGCCTGCAGATGATTATTGGTATGCCATTAAATTTGAAGATGGCCGAAGTGCTAAGGGCCATTTTACTTTAAAAAGGTAGCTAAGCATGAAAGCAATTATTCTCTTCTTTTTATTAGGGATAGTAGCACAAGATATACGAGTTAGTTCAGGGAGAATAGAGCGCATAGAAAAATTCAATTCTAAACTAATTGATTCACAAACTATTGATATTTGGTTGCCAGATAACTACACCCCAAATAAAAAAATATGCTGTTATTTATACAAATAATTGACAAATGGTATTTGACTCAACACAAACCGGGAATAAACAATCATGTGAAATTGATAAAATAGCCGCTAAGTTGATTTCTGAAAAAACCATTGACTTTATAGTTGTAGGAATTTGGAAAATGTAAAAAAATATAAATAATTTTCACTCAAAGCCCAATGAGAACCTCACAAAAATTCAAAAAAACAACATCACACTCTGACATTTTTGTTCTAATTGTATATAAATTTCCAGCAAAAAACGTATTGACAAAAAGATTTTGAATTATACCAAACGGCTTAATTAAATCTTAAAACGTTTTCTATCCGTTTCGTTCAAATAAACTTTACGTAATCGAAGTGATTTTGGGGTTACTTCTACATATTCATCTTTTTGGATATATTCTAACGCCTCTTCTAACGAGAAAATAATTGGTGGAATAATTCTTGCTTTCTCGTCATTTCCAGAAGAACGAACATTAGATTGTTTTTTCTCTTTAGTCACGTTTATACACATATCATCACCACGAGAGTTTTCCCCAATAACTTGACCTTCGTATATTTCAGCATTTGGTTCAACAAAAAACTTTCCACGATCTTGTAATTTATCGATAGAATAAGGAATAGCTTTTCCTTTTTCCATAGAAATTAATGACCCTTTATTACGACCTGAAATTTCTCCTTTGAAAGGCTCATATCCTATAAAACGGTGTGCCATAATAGCCTCACCAGCTGTAGCAGTCAATAATTGATTACGTAAACCTATAATTCCACGAGACGGAATATTAAATTTTATAATCATACGTTCTCCTTTTGTTTCCATACTCAACATTTCGCCTTTACGTAAAGTTACAAACTCAACAGCACGACCAGAAAGTGATTCTGGTAAATCGATTGTTAATTCTTCTATGGGCTCACATTTTTTACCATCAATTTCTTTGATAATAACTTGAGGTTGACCAATTTGCAATTCATATCCTTCACGTCTCATAGTTTCAATTAGAACAGATAAATGCAAAACGCCACGACCAAAAACCATAAATTTATCAGCTGAATCGGTTTCACCCATTTTCATTGCTAAGTTTTTCTCTAGTTCTTTTGTCAAACGTTCACGAATGTGTCTAGAAGTTACAAATTTTCCTTCTTTACCAAAGAATGGAGAATCGTTAATGGTAAACAACATACTCATTGTTGGTTCATCAATAGCGATTGTTTGCAAAGCTTCTGGATTTTCGAAATCTGCAATGGTATCACCAATTTCAAAACCTTCAATACCCACAATAGCACATATGTCACCAGCAATTACACTCTGCACTTTTTTTCTTCCCAAACCTTCAAAAGTATGTAACTCTTTTATTCTAGATTTTATAATTTTACCGTCTCTTTTAACTAAAGAAATTGGCAGACCTTCTTTTAATTCACCTCTCTCTAATCGTCCAATTGCAATTCGACCCGTAAATGACGAGAAATCTAAAGATGTAATCAACATTTGAGGAGTTCCTGTTGAAACTTTGGGAGGGGGGACGTGAGCAACAACCATATCTAATAATGGTTCAATATTGGACGTTACGTTCCTAAAATCGTCTGACATCCAGTTTAGTTTAGCCGACCCATAAACAGTTGGAAAGTCTAATTGCCATTCTTCTGCACCTAATTCATACATAAGGTCAAAAACTTTTTCATGCACTTCTTCTGGCGTACAATTTTCTTTGTCAACTTTATTAATAACCACACAAGGTTTCAACCCCAAATCGATAGCTTTTTGTAATACAAAACGCGTTTGCGGCATTGGGCCCTCAAAAGCATCAACAAGTAGACAAACACCATCAGCCATATTTAGCACTCGCTCTACTTCACCACCAAAATCAGCGTGACCAGGAGTATCAATAATATTTATTTTGGTTCCTTTATATACAACCGAAACATTTTTAGATGTAATTGTTATTCCTCTTTCTCTCTCTAAATCATTATTATCGAGAATCAAATCACCTGCATTTTCATTTTCACGAAATAACTGACAATGATACATGATTTTATCAACCAAAGTCGTTTTACCGTGGTCAACGTGAGCAATAATCGCAATGTTTCTGATAGATTCCATCTGTGTTTTTTTAAAGGTGCAAAGGTACACTTTATTTTATATTTTACTTGATTATTTGTTCGATTAAAATAATGACATAAGCCAATTGAAGACAGAGGATATTTTAGGATAATTATTTTACAATAATTTTATGTATAAATAATGAAAATTAATTAATGAATATGTAAATTTGAAACAATGAAAAAAGTCACTGCTAAAATTATTTTATTCTACACGCTTCAATTGTCATTTGTAGCAGTTTTTAGCCATTTTTTTATCCATTTCTTAATTTCCGATTTCTTCGACATAGCTATAGAAAACGTGTATTTTATTGAAAATATTGTAGTTATTTTATTTGCAGTAATTGGCTTGAAAATTATTTTGGATAAAAATAAGTTTAAAAACATATCCGTTTTAGAAAAACTTCAAGCTACAAATATTGAAATTAAAGAATCTAATGAGCGCTATGATATAGTAGCAAAAGCTACCAGTGATACTATTTGGGATTGGAAAATTCAGGAGGATAATTTTATTTGGAATAAAGGAATTCTTAACGTTTTCGGTTATTCAGAATCAGAAGTTGGCACAACATCAAAATGGTGGTTTGACAGAATTCATCCGGAAGACTCAATAAAAATGTCTGTTAAACTGTACTCTTTCTTAGAACAGAAAACTGAAAAATGGCAAGATGAATATCGCTTTCAATGTGCTGACGGTTCCTACAAGTATGTATTCGACCGAGGTTTTTTAGTTAAAGATTTAAATGGAAAACCCATTCGAATGATTGGAGCAATTCAAGACATTACTAAACAAAAAGAAGAGGAGCAAAGACTTAGATTGTTAGAAACAGTAATCACACAATCTAAAGATGCGGTAATGATTACGGATATTGACCTATCCAATAGCGCCATTCCAAATATTATATTTGTAAATAATGCTTTCGCTGAAATTACAGGATACACTGCTAATGAAGTATTTGGAAAATCGTTAGAAATTTTGTTTGGCGAAAATTCTGGTCCTTTAGAAATCGAAAAACTTAAAAAAGCAGTACAAGATTACAAAGAGTGTTTTATAGAAATAATTAGCTATAAAAAAAATGGAGAAGAATTTTGGTTAGAATTCTCTATGATTCCTGTAACAAATAAAGATGGGGAACATTCCCATTGGATTTCAATTCAAAGAAATATAACCGATGACAAAATAAAAGAAAAGGAAAAAGAACAACTTATTAGAGAATTAACTCAAAACAATAAAGATTTAAAAGAGTTTTCTTATATCACCTCTCATAATTTAAGAGCTCCTTTATCTAATCTTACAGGATTAATTGAGTTAATTGAAGATATTTCAATTGAAGATCCAGAATTAAAGGAGATAATTAATGGATTTTCAAAATCAACTCACTTATTAAACGACACAATTAACGACTTGGTTAAAGTTATAATCATTAAAGATAACCCCTCTGTACAAAAAGAAGATGTTTCAATTAAGGATATCTTTGAAAATGTATTCAATCAACTTAGCTACTTGATTCAGACAATTGAACCTATTATTAAAATTGACTTAGACGAAGTACCTGTTTTAGAGGTAAACAAATCCTATTTGGAGAGTATTTTTTTAAATTTATTAACAAATGCCTTGAAATATAGAGATACAACTAGACAATTAAAATTAAACGTAACTACAAAAGTAGCCGACAAAAAATTAATTATAACTTTCAAAGACAATGGTATAGGTATAGATTTGGAAAAAAACAAAAATAAAATTTTTGGTTTGTACCAATGTTTTCACAATCATCCTGACAGCAAAGGATTTGGATTATATTTAGTAAAATCACAAGTAGAGAGTATGGGTGGTTCAATCTCTGTTCAAAGTAATGTTGGAGTTGGGACTACATTTACGATCATTTTTGAACAAAATTAAAAATTTACAATATGTTAGATAAAATTTTATGTATCGATGATGATCCAATTACATTAATGCTTTGTAGAAAAGTTGTAGAAAAAGTAGGGTTTGCTAATGACATTATTACTGCACATAATGGAGAGGATGCAATTCATTACTTTGATACTCTTTTTGAAGAATATAAACTAAATAATTCGGTTACCTACCCAAAACTTGTACTTTTAGATTTAAACATGCCCATAATGGATGGCTGGGGATTTTTAGAAACATATATCTCAAAAGGATATCAAAACATATTTACAGCAACCCAGTTTATAGTACTTTCCTCTTCTATAGACCCTTATGATATTAACAGGGCAAAGACTTACCCTGTGAGAGGTTTTTTATCCAAGCCCATCACTAAAGAAATGTTGGAGAATCTAAAGAATGACTATATAAACGAAAAAAACACTCAAATTTGAGTGTTTTTTTTTAATTTAAAGTAAAAAATTATATTATAATTTTGAAACGTGCTTTGTTAATTTAGATTTTAAATTAGCAGCTTTATTATCATGTATAATATTCTTTTTAGCTAGTTTATCAATCATAGACACAACAGTAGATAATTTTGATGAAGCATCATTTTTATCTGTAGCCATTCTCAATGCTTTTATTGCATTACGAGTAGTTTTATGCTGGTATCTGTTTAATACTCTTTTCTTTTCGTTACTTCTAATTCTCTTTAAAGCTGACTTGTGATTTGCCATTATTTCTTATTCTATTATTTAAATTTGTAGCCCGTAGGGGAATCGAACCCCTCTTACCAGGATGAAAACCTGGCGTCCTAACCGATAGACGAACGGGCCATCTTTCTCAATGCGGATGCAAAAATACAACTATTTTTTATTTTCGCAATAATATAGTTGAAAAAAAACTATTTTTTTTAATAGGCTTTTGCAAAAAGTACCCTGCCTTGAGATTTAGACCCGGAAAAAATGCAGTGCCCTTCTTCAATTTTTCGGGATAAAGGTATACACCGTATTGTTGCTTTTGTAAGTTCTTTAATTTTATTTTCTGTCTCGGATGTACCATCCCAATGCGCTGATATAAATCCAGTTTTCGTTTCTAAAATATCTTTAAATTCTTCAAAAGTATTTACCTCTGTTGTGTGTATATTTCTATAGTCAAGAGCGCTATTAAAAAGATCCAATTGAATTTTTTCTAGCAAATCTTTTATATACATTACTATACCTTCTCTAGATTTTATTTCTTTTGTTAAAGTATCACGTCTTGCAATTTCGAATGTTCCATTTTGAATATCTTTAGGACCAACTGCAATTCTCAAGGGAACACCTTTTAATTCCCATTCAGCAAACTTAAATCCAGGTTTTTGATTTTTTCTATTATCAAATTTAACAGCTATATTTAAGTTTTTAAATTGAGGGACTAATTCATTTACAACTTCTTCTATGGCCGAAAACTCTTCGTCAGATTTAAAAATTGGAACTATTACCACTTGTATTGGGGCTAATTTTGGTGGTAAAACCAATCCGTGGTCATCTGAATGTGTCATTACAAGCGCTCCCATCAATCGAGTAGAAACACCCCAAGATGTTCCCCAAACAAAATCTTGCTTCCCTTCTTGATTGGCAAACTTGACATCAAAAGCTTTTGAAAAATTTTGACCTAGAAAATGGGAAGTACCCGCTTGTAGGGCTTTGCCATCTTGCATCAAAGCTTCGATGCAATACGTTTCTTCAGCACCTGCAAAACGCTCATTCTCTGTCTTAATACCCTTAATTACTGGAATAGCCATAAAATTTTCAGCAAAATCGGAATACACATCTAGCATTCTTTCCGATTCTTCTATAGCTTCCACCTTACTTGCATGAGCGGTGTGGCCTTCCTGCCATAAAAATTCTGCAGTCCTCAAGAACAATCTTGTTCGCATTTCCCAACGCACTACATTAGCCCACTGATTAATTAGAAGAGGCAAATCTCTATAGGATTGAATCCAATTCTTATATGTTGACCAAATAATTGCCTCACTAGTTGGCCTCACAATGAGTTCCTCTTCTAATTTGGCATTTGGATCAACCATCAATTTCCCAGGCTTATCTGGGTCGTTTTTTAATCTGTAATGAGTAACAATTGCACACTCTTTGGCAAATCCTTCGGCATTTTTTTCTTCAGCCTCAAACATGCTTTTTGGTACAAATAGTGGGAAATACGCGTTACTATGCCCTGTTTCTTTGAACATCCTATCCAACTCTGCCTGCATCTTTTCCCATATAGCATAACCATATGGCTTGATTACCATGCAACCACGAACACCAGAGGTTTCTGCTAAATCTGCCTTAACAACTAGCTCATTATACCACTTCGAATAATCAGTTGATCTTTTAGTTAACTCCTTGTTCATAACGAATATATTGGCATAAGATTTGTTTAACTTAATTTTAATAGTATAGTTTGACAAAACTAACTATTTTTGTTTTGTTCAACAATAAAAATCCCCTCAGATATGAAAACTAATTATTTTTTTGAAAAAAAAGTATCGATTTATTCCACAATTGTGTTTTTAATCTGTTTGACTTCTTGTGGGTCATATCAAAATACTTCTTATTATGACAACGATGGAATTTATGGAAACACGCAAACTGAAAATAGAACAAACCAAACTGCAGAAAATTCAAAAAAATCAGACTATCAGGAGTATTTTAGTAACTTAAATAATAATTCAAAATCATTCATTGACGTTGACAATTACAGTTCAATAAATAATGATAGCATTAACAAAACTGAAACGTATATTCCCAATAATTCTGGCTGGGGAAATAATCCTCAAAACATAACTATTAATGTATATGACTCAAATTGGGGCGCAGGTTATTGGAATAACTATTGGTATGGAAACAACTGGGGGATGAATAATTGGCAGAGCCCTTGGGGATGGAACAGCTGGTATGGTAACGGTTATAATAATGGTTGGGGTTGGAATATGGGTTGGGGTTGGAATAATTGGTATGGCCCCGGATACGGTTGGGGATGGAACAATGGTTGGGGATGTAATAATTGGAATGGGAATTATGTAAATAATTACCATTATAGTGGTGGAAGAAGACAAACATCATTCAATAATTATTTTAGTGGAAATGGCTCAAGGAATTCTTTCACTAATTCTCGAAATAATTACAATGGCAACGGAACCCGAAATAACTCAGCCTCAGAAACAATTGTAAATTATAACAATTCTCAATCAATAAGAGGAAATTCAAACAATAGCCAACCTATAAGAAATACTGTCACAAACAATACGCAACCCATAAGAAATAACAATATTAATAATAATGCTCAGCCAATTCGCAATAATTCAAATGAATCATCAAATATTATAAACAACTCGCCAAATTACAATACAAGATCTAACACATCTTTTAGTGGTGGAAACGAGGGTGGCGGAAGATCATCTGGCGGTGGAAACGGGGGTGGCGGAAGATCATCTGGTGGTGGAAGACGATAATAACATTTCATTATGAAAAAAAACATTGTAATTATTTTACTTTTCTTATTGACCATTTCCTTAAAAGCCCAGGAAACAACTGCAGATGATGCTATTCGATATGCTGTTGAAAACTTAAACGGCTCAGCTCGATTTAGAGCAATGAGTGGAGCGTTTGGTGCTGTTGGTGGTGATTTGTCAGCTATAAATCAAAATCCAGCTGGTTCGTTATTCTTCAATAATAATTATGCAACAGTTACAACAAGCATTAACAACAGTAAAAACAGTTCGTTATATAATGGCACAAGAACCAAAGAAAATGACACTTCAATTAACTTAAATCAGGCAGGCATAGTTTTTATATTTAATGATTACAGCGGCAAAACCGATTGGAAAAAAATTGCGGTAGCTTTCAATTATGAAAACACAAACAACTTTAACAACAGTATTTTTTCTGAAGGAACGAATCAGTATAATTCTATTGGGGATTATTTTTTAAATCAGGCAAAAGCTAATGGAGGAATTCCCTTGGAACTATTAACAAACCAGCCTGGTGAATCTTTTTATGAATTATATGATTATTTAGGTACATTACCTGATTCTAGTTATCCAAATGTCAGTGGCTTTCAAGCACAGCAGGCATATTTAGGTTATTATGCCTATTTATTTGATTCGAATTCACAAAACAGTTATGAAAGTAATGTACCAGCGGCTAATTATTCGCAACAAAATTATTACACTTCTACAGGATATAACGGTAAGATTATCGGAAACTTTGCTACACAATACAAAGATGTTTTGTTTTTAGGACTGAATATTAATGCCCATTTTACAGATTATATGAGAACAACATCTTTACGTGAACAAAATGACGGACAAGCTACCAACGGAGTGTCATATATTCGTTTTGATAACCAGCTTCATACTTATGGTTCAGGGTTTTCATTTAATCTTGGCGCTATAGTTAAAATAGTTCCCCAATTCCGTTTAGGTTTAGCTTATGAATCTCCAAAGTGGTACCGATTGACAGATGAGTTAGCACAATATGTTGGTTCTAAATACAGCATAAATAATGTTATAAGTGACTATTTTGCTGATCCTGAAATTATCAATGTTTATGCACCCTACAACATTCAAACACCGAGTAAATGGACAACTAGTTTCGTCTATATATTTGGTAAAAAAGGTTTGTTTAGTGCGGATATATCACAAAGTGACTTCAGTAAAACAAGATTAAAACCAAAAAATGATTATGCTGGTATAAATTCTT
>CAMDSN010000031.1 GCA_945907225.1 Flavobacterium psychrophilum
GCAGTGCAACCCCCTTCTAAGGTTCTCAAAAACTGACGTTCTATGTAGGTACAGATTTCAGTTTCAATATCGTTGAGTTGTGAAACAGCATCAATGGTGAAGCCATCATTTTCCATTACTAAAACAACCATTGCGCCTTGTGCTGGTGCCGGAATCATCCAATCGAGATTAATAAAACTATCAGGTTTTAGATTAATTCTCTCTAAACCTGCTGCGGCAAAAATAGCTCCGTCCCAGTCGTTATCCTTTAATTTCTGTAGTCGGGCATTAACATTTCCACGTAAATTAACTACTTTGTGATTTGGATATTTATTCCACCAAAGGGCTTGACGGCGTAAACTACCCGTTGCAATAGTGAGAACTTCCTCATTTAAGTCTAAATTATCTTTGTGGATCAAAATATCTAAAGCAGAAGCGCGTTCTAATACTGCCGCTTGAACTATTCCATTAGGCAGAGCTGTTGGGACATCTTTCATTGAATGAACAGCAATATCAACTTTTCCGCTGATCATTGCAGCGTCCAATGTCTTAGTAAAAATTCCTGTAATCCCTAACTCATACAAGGGTTTGTCAAGAATAATATCGCCATCCGATTTAATGGTTATAAGTTCTGTATTATACCCTAAATTGTCAAGTTGCTTTTTAACTGTGGTGGCTTGCCAAATGGCTAATTGGCTATCTCGAGTACCTATTCGAATTGTTTTTTGAGTCACTTTGCTTTTGTTTATCTTGTAAAAAGCAACTTTTTAAAAGGGGCTTTTTTCTTGTTCCAACTGGAATACTTTTTCAATCCATTCAATACTTTCGTCCATAGAATCGCCTTCTTTTAAATGATTAACAAAATGATTTGTTATCTTTTGAATAATTTTACTGCTAATTATTTCAACTTGTTCTTCGTTAAAATTAGCCGTTTTCTTTCGATGTTTATTTAGTTCTAATTCTTTGATTGTATTTAGCTTTACTTTCAGAGCTTGTATTGTTGGTGCAAATTTTCGATTCTTTTTCCAAATCAAGAACTCCTCTTTAATTTCTTCAATAATTGCTTCTGCCTGAGGGATATATTGTTTCCGTTTTTCAAAGGTTTCATCTGTAATTTGAGAAAGATGATCAAGATGAATTAGGGTAACGCCATGAACCTCTTGCACATTTTGATTCACATTTTTGGGAATCGATAAATCTAAAACCAATAAAGGTTTTTTTAAATTTAAAATGGTTTTATCAATAGTTGGGTTTTGAGCACCAGTGGCCACTATAACTACGTCTGCTTTTTGCAGTTCCAAATGTAAATCGGCATAATCTCTTACAATTAAATCAAGTTTTTTTGCTAATTTTTCTGCTTTATCTTTTGTTCTATTTATAAGAGTAATTTGTTCGTGTTTAGTGTGTTTCACCAGATTTTCACAAGTATTACGCCCAATCTTTCCTGTTCCAAAAAGCAGTATATTTTTATCTGCAATATTTTCAACATTCTTAATTATGTATTGTACTGAAGCAAATGAAATGGAAGTAGCTCCAGTTGAAATTTCTGTTTCCGTTTTAATTTTTTTACTCGCTTGAATTACAGAATTGACTAATCGCTCTAAATAAGAATTTACTAAACCATATGATTTACTCTGATTGAACGCTATCTTTAATTGACTGATAATTTCAAAATCTCCTAAAATTTGACTGTCTAAGCCTGTTCCAACGCGAAACATATGATTAACAGCATCTTGGTTTTTATATATATAAGCTACAGATTGGAACTCTTCAACATTACCCTTACTATTTTCACATAGTAATTTAATTAATTGATACGGATGATTTGCAAATCCGTAAATTTCAGTTCTATTACATGTTGAAGTAACTAACAAGGATTTAATTCCTTTCGCTTCTGCTTGCATCAACAATGTGGATTTAGATTGAGCATCAAGGCTAAACTTGCCTCTTATCTCAGCATCCGCTTTTTTATAATTTAAGCCAATAGCATAAAAAAAAGAAGGCAATGTTACATTAAAATTATCCATTGTTAACCAAACTTAAAAAGTTGAACAAAACTATTGCTAACTATCTTAAAAAAGTAACGCTAAAAGTACTTTTTGTGTCGCTATGCGATATTTTAGATACTAAATCTTATTTTTGCATTATTTTTTATAAATTTGTAATGAAAATAAGGGAAGTTTACTTTTATATATAGATTGATTCTAAATAATTCCTTTATATCACCTAAATAAAATTAGATAAAAATATCGCTATGAGTTCTCAGGAAATTATTACAATTGAAGATGATTTTATTTTAATTCGGTTGCAAAGTGATGAAAATGAAAGTTTTCATGTTAAAAAACATATAAATCAGGGGCTTATACAGTTCCATTTTGGAATTAAGGGGAAAGCAAAATTTGTTTTTAACGAGGGGAATTATGCGTTGGAACTGAAAGAAGAAAAATCATTGCTTTTTTATAACCCTCAAAAGGAACTTCCTTTAAATTTGGAACTAGCACCAAATTCATGGGCAATAGCTGTTATTATTTCCATTCAAAAATTTCACAGCCTTTTTTCAAAAGACGCAAGCCATATTCCTTTTTTGAGTGAAGAAAACAAGGATCTAAAATACTATAAAGAAAATGATATAAGTCCATCAATGGCAATTGTTTTAAGTCAATTGTTTCATTACAATTTAAATCCATCTATCAAAAATTTGTATTATAAAGGAAAAGGATATGAATTATTAAGTTTGTACTTCAATCGTTCTGAAGATCCAAATGCCGAACAATGTCCCTTTTTAATTGATGAGGAAAATGTATTTAAGATAAAAAAAGCAAAAGAAATAATTATTGAAAACATGTCTGAGCCACCCGGGTTAGAAGACCTATCTGATCAAGTTGGATTAAGCCTTAAAAAATTAAAAATGGGCTTCAAACAAATTTATGGGGATACCGTTTATGGATATCTATTTGATTATAAAATGAATTATGCACGACAGCTATTAGACAGTGGGTCATATAATGTAAATGAAGTGGGTTTAAAAATAGGTTATAGCACCGGAAGTCACTTTATTGCTGCCTTCAAAAAAAAATTTGCTACAACACCCAAGAAATATTTAATGTCACTTAATCAAAACACATAAAAACCTGAAATTTAAAAACAAAAAAATGAAAGGAGTATTATTAGTTAATTTGGGATCGCCCGAGAGCCCAACTGCAAAAGATGTAAAACCCTATTTAGACGAATTCTTGATGGATAAATACGTAATAGATGTTCCCTATTTTTTAAGAGCTTTACTTGTTCGGGGAATTATATTACAAACCAGACCCAAAAAATCTGCTGAGGCCTATGCCCGGATTTGGACTGATGAAGGATCTCCATTAATTGTAATTTCAAAAAAGATGCACAAAAAAGTGCAAAACTTAGTTAATATCCCCGTTGCTTTAGCAATGCGTTATGGAACAATAACCATAATGAAAGGGCTTCAAGAATTACATGAAAAAGGGGTGAATGAGGTTTTGCTTTTTCCATTATATCCGCAACATGCAATGGCATCAACAACAACAATATTAGTTTTAGCTGAAGAGTTGAGAGCAAAGCATTTTCCAGAAATGAAATTTACCATAGTCCCCGCTTTTTACAATAAACCCGATTATATAGAAACTTTAGCCAATTCTATTAAAAAACATTTGGAAGGGTTTAGTTATGACCATTTGCTATTTTCTTATCATGGCGTTCCAAAACGGCATATTCGTAAAACGGATATTACAAAATCACATTGTAAAATTGATTTTTCTTGCTGCCACACTCCGTCACCTGCACATGAATTTTGTTATAGTCATCAATGCTATGAAACTACAAAACAAGTAGTTAAATTGCTTGGAATCCCTGAAGGAAAATACAGCCAAACTTTCCAATCTCGATTAGCCGGAGATAAATGGCTGACCCCCTATACTGATGTTGAAATTAATAAGATGCCTAAAAAAGGGATAAAAAAATTAGCTGTGGTTACACCGGCTTTTGTTTCGGATTGTTTAGAAACTTTAGAAGAAATTGCAATGGAGGCAAATGAAGAGTTTTTGCATAACGGTGGTGAAGAGTTTAAAGCAGTTCCATGCTTGAATGATGAAGATGAGTGGTGTGGCGTTGTTTCAAATTGGATTAAAGGATGGAATAGCTAATGGAACTCTATAATTACATAAAATCGCTGCATCTTATATTTGTTATCACATGGTTTGCAGGGTTGTTTTATATTGTTCGCTTATTTGTCTATCAAATTGAAGCCAATCAAAAACCTGAGGCCGAAAAAGAAATTTTACAAAAACAATATAAAATTATGACCTACCGATTATGGTATATCATAACGTGGCCAAGCGCAGTTTTAGCAATTTTATTTGCTTTTTGGTTATTGTTACTAATGCCAAGTTGGCTGCTAATGCCTTGGATGCATGTTAAATTGGGATTTGTAGTTTTATTAATTGCCTATCATATAAAATGTCAGCTAATTTACAAGGAGCTTCAAAATGATATTTTTAAATACTCCTCCAACTTTATGCGATTGTGGAATGAAGGGGCAACCATTATACTATTTGCTGTTGTATTTTTAGTAATTCTAAAGAATGCGGTCAATTGGATATATGGTGTTTTAGGAATTGTACTATTTTCCATTCTAATTATGTTAGGATTTAAATTTTATAAAAAAATTAGACAAAGAAATAAATCGTGACCTGATTATTAAAATTTAACAAAATAAATTTGCCTTAAAGAATAAAAGATACAATGCAAATAAACTTCAAAATGTCTATGCTATCGCTTCGAATTCGGATTTTCCTTTCGATGATAATTTTGATTGTTATTGCCTCCATTTTAATGGCCTCTATTTCTGTAATTCAATTTAAAAATGAGGCTAAAGAATATCATCAAGAACGCCTAGATAGAAAAGAGTTTGCTATAAAAGAACACATCAATTATGTACTCACAAATACCACATATCCGCTAACCGAAAAAAATCTACCCTTAATTTTTAAGGATAAAATTCATGAATTAGCTGACATTCATAACTTAGAAATTAATATATATGGATTAGATGGGAAGTTGTTAAAATCATCTAAAGGGACTTTTTCAGTAGATAAAGTTGCACCACCAGTTCCCAATTATGTCTTAAAACTCGTTCAGTCATCTGTAGAAAAAAGATATGTTGATATTAAAAACATAAAGGGAGTTAAAAATAGATCTTCATATAGTCAAATTAAAGACGATAAATTCAAAGCTTTAGGAATATTAAACATCCCATACGTTGAAGATGACGGATTTTATGAAAGTGAGCTGCAACAATTTTTATTGCGTTTAGGGCAAGTGTATTCTTTTATGTTAATTATTGCATTTGCTTTAGCCTATTTTTTAGCCAGTTATATTACGAAATCTTTAAAAACAATTTCTGATAAAATTAATGAAACGAGCCTCAACCAAAAAAATGAAAAAATTGTAATTGAAGCAAATAGCCGAGAGATTAATTCATTGATAAGCGCTTATAATAAAATGGTTGATAAATTAGAAGAAAGTGCAGCAATGTTAGCACAAAGTGAGCGGGAACAAGCATGGCGCGAAATGGCAAAACAAGTGGCGCATGAAATTAAAAATCCGTTAACGCCAATGCGACTAACCGTACAAAGTTTTCAGCGTAAATTTGACATTAATGACTCCGAATTAAAACAAAAACTCAATGATTATTCAAAAACATTAATTCAGCAAATTGATACGATGAGTGCTGTTGCCTCGGCTTTTTCAAACTTTGCTTCAATGCCAGCACAACAAAATGAAACCTTAAATGTTGTGCAAGTAGTAGAATTGGCTTTAGATATATTTAATGAAGATTTTATTGTATTCAAAAGCAATAAAGAAAATGTAATTTCAAAATTAGACAGGACACAATTAATCCGAATTATTACCAATTTGGTTAAAAATGCGATCCAATCAATTCCTGAAGAACAGTCTGAGAAAGAAATTTTAGTTACTGTAAGTGAGGAAGAAGATTCAGTGATAATTGCTGTTAAAGACAACGGCGTTGGAATTGATTACCCAAATAGAGAATTTGTTTTTGAACCAAAATTCACAACAAAAACAAGTGGCATGGGACTAGGGCTTGGAATTATAAAAAATATTATAGAAAATTACAAAGGAACAATTACATTTGAAACCGAAGTTGGAAAAGGGTCAACATTTGTTGTTTCACTTCCAATTGTTAAGTAGCATTTAACAAAATAAATCATTGTAATAAAAATATCAAAATATGAACTTTGACAATATTATAGTAAAAACAGAAAATGGAATTGGGGAAATTATCATAAATCGTCCGGCTAAACTTAACGCACTTAATGCTGCTACAATTCAAGAACTTCACGATGGATTTAAACTATTAGAAAACAATAATGAAGTAAAAGTAATCCTGTTAACCGGGCAAGGAGAAAAAGCCTTCGTTGCCGGAGCAGATATCTCAGAATTTGCAAATTTTAATGTAACAGAAGGAACGCAATTGGCTGCCAATGGACAAAAAATCTTATTTGATTTTGTAGAAAATTTAAAAAAACCAGTAATAGCAGCAGTAAATGGTTTTGCCCTTGGCGGCGGATTAGAATTAGCCATGTCTTGCCATTTTCGTGTTGCTTCAGAAAATGCAAAAATGGGATTGCCAGAAACGTCACTTGGTGTGATTCCAGGGTATGGAGGAACCCAACGCCTACCTCAGCTTATAGGAAAAGGGCGTGCCATGGAAATGATTATGACTGCAAATATGATTTCTGCTGAAGAAGCACTTCGTTTCGGATTGGTTAACTATGTGGTTCCGCTAGAAGAACTAATGGATTTTACAAAAAATATTGCTGCTAAAATTATGCGTAATTCACCAGTAGCAATAAGCAATGCTATAAGTGCCATAAATGCAAATTTTAAAGATGGTCTTAATGGCTTTGAGATTGAAATTGAAAATTTTGGCAAATGCTTTGAAACCGGAGACTTTAAAGAAGGAACAACGGCGTTTTTAGAAAAGCGGAAGGCTAATTTTAAAGGAAACTAAAAATAATTTATAAGCTACTTACTTTTCTCCATTCCATTCGGCATGAAACTGTGAAAGGAAAGTTTCCATAAATGTATGCCGATCTTGAGCAATTCTTTTTCCTGTTTCTGTATTCATTTTATCTATTAACAAAAGAAGTTTTTCGTAGAAATGATTTAAAGTTGGGGCATTACTTTGTTTATATTCTTCTTTCGTCATATTTAAATTTGGCGTAATAGTTGGATTATAAAGTTGTCTGTTTTTAAATCCTCCATAGTTGAAAGTTCTAGCAATTCCAATGGCTCCTATAGCATCCAATCTATCCGCATCCTGAACAATCTCTAATTCTTTGGAAGTGAATTTCTTTTTAAAATTACCCCCTTTAAAAGAAATATTTTCGATGATGTTTACAACGTGTTGGATTGTTTCTTCTGAAACCTTTTGCGATTCTAAAAAATCACGTGCTACTTTTGGTCCAAGTGTTTCATTACCATCGTTAAATTTGCTGTCTGCAATATCATGAAGTAAAGCCCCAAGCTGTATAACTAACAAATCGCAATCCTCGTCTTTGGCAATTAACATAGCATTTTTATATACACGCTCTATATGAAACCAATCGTGTCCGCCCTCTGCTTCTTGTAGTTTGTGTTTTACAAATAGTTTTGTATTAGCCAGTAACGCCATTTATTAAAATGAGAGATTTGCAGTAGTTTAACTTATCAAAGCAGGTTGAACCCATTTGAAAATTTTCTCTTCACTTGGAATAATCATACGCTCGGCAATTCTGGTCATTCTTGAAGGTAATTTAAGTAAATAATCCCTTGCTTTTTCTGCTTCATCTGTAAGATTTACTATTTTTTCAATCTCCCATTTGGCTATTAATTTTTCAAGAATATCTACATAATCTAAAGCTGTATAAACCCCAATTCGTTGGGCTGATTCTGAAAACTTTTCAAAAGCCATCCCTATACTATCTCCCGACTCGCGTATAAGATTAGCAGGCATTGTGATTTTCTTTCTCATCATATACTCAAATGCCAATAACATTTCACTAGCATCAATTTTAAAAATACGATTTACAAATTCACTATATGCTAAATGATGACGCATTTCGTCGCCAGCAATAATTTTACACATTTTTGCTAATCTGTTATCTCCAAGTTTTTTTGCTAATTGCGCGACACGGTTATGAGAAACATAGGTAGCTAATTCTTGAAAGCTTGTAAAAACAAAGTTTCTATAAGGATCCCTGCCGGTCCCGGGATCAAATCCGTCATTAATTAAGTGCTGAGTTGTAATTTCTACCTCCCTCATATTAACCCTGCCTGACAGGTATAAATATTTACTTAACAAATCTCCATGTCTGTTTTCTTCACCAGTCCATTGACGCAACCACTTAGCCCAACCATTGTCACCTCCAGCTTCTGTTTTTTGGTCAACTCCTTCAACATCCATTAACCATGATTCATATGTAGGTAATGCCTCCTCCGTAATGGTATCTCCAACTAAAACTACCCAAAAATCATAAGGTAAATCCTTAGCAATTTCTCTTAACTCTTTTAATTCATCAAAAAATGTATCGCTTTGAGAATTTGGAAGAAGGTCAGAAGGCTGCCAAATTTTTTCTACAGGAATAAGATATTCATCAACAAAACTGTCAACACTTTTTTCTAAAAATTGCATTACTTCAAGTCGAATGTTTTTTTGAGACATGATTTATACTTTTATGGCTTGTTTTATTGTACTTTCTGTTTTTAAGATTAATTCTTCAAATGGAAAATCCTTTACAGCTATTGGATTGTGAATTATAAATTGTAATTTATTTCCTAACCCCATAGGGAAAGCGCCAAATTTAACCATTTCCCATGAATTATTTATAGTTATAGGAACAATAAATGCTGATGGCGCATGTTTACATAATATTTTTAAACCACTTTGTGCAAATTCTTTAGGAATTCCGTTTTTACTTCTTGTTCCTTCAGGAAAAATTAATGCCGCACGCTTGCTTCTTTCAATATATTCTGATAATTGTTTAATCAATGGTATGGCTTGTTTTGGATCATTTCTATTAATTAAAACCGACCCGCCATGCCTTAAATTATAGGAAACGCTAGGAATGCCTTTACCCAATTCCATTTTACTTACAAATTTTGTATGAAATCTTCTGAGGTGCCAAATAATACCAACAATATCATATAAACTTTGGTGATTAGCAACGAAAATTATCGGGACATTTTTAGGAATACTATCTTTATTAACAAATGAGTAACTAGTGCCTAAAATAGCAGTGCATTTGCATAAAAAAAAATTCAAATAATCTACACTTTTTTTGTGTGCTTGATAACCAAACAAATTGAAACAAACCCACTGAATTGGGTGAAAAAAAACCAAACACAATCCAAATGAAAGATAATAAATTACTGAAATTGGATACGAAAATAACTTTTCCATAATTTAAAAGTGGTTATAAAAGTATGAAAAAAAGGACTTCTAAAATAAAAATATACAGTTTTTGTGTACCTAGTTCAAATCTAAATAAGATACTTTTAATAAAATTTTGGAGTGGTAGAAAAATAACAAATAATTTGTTCAAAACTAGTCCAACTTGAGTTATATAACAATAAAAAAAGTATTAATTTTATACCACAAAATTTAGAAAAAATGAGTTCAGAAAAAGAAGCAAAACTAAAAGCATTACAATTAACGTTAGATAAACTAGATAAAGCCTACGGAAAAGGAACCGTGATGAAAATGGGCGACAAAGCGGTTGAAGAAGTAGAAACTATTTCCTCTGGATCACTTGGTTTAGATTTAGCTTTGGGTGTAAATGGCTATCCTAGAGGAAGAGTAATTGAAATATATGGCCCTGAATCTTCCGGTAAAACTACCTTAACATTACATGCTATTGCAGAAACGCAAAAGGCAGGTGGAATAGCAGCATTTATTGATGCTGAGCATGCATTTGATAGAAATTATGCAGAAAAACTTGGAGTAGACATTGAAAATTTAATCATATCACAACCTGATAATGGAGAACAAGCGCTTGAAATTACAGAAAATTTAATTCGTTCTGGCGCTATTGATATTGTAGTTATTGACTCTGTTGCTGCATTAACTCCCAAAAGTGAAATTGAAGGAGAAATGGGTGATTCTAAAATGGGGTTACATGCACGATTAATGTCTCAGGCGCTCAGAAAGTTAACCGGAACAATAAGTAAAACAAATTGTACCGTTTTCTTTATTAACCAATTGAGAGAGAAAATTGGAGTAATGTTTGGAAACCCAGAAACTACAACTGGTGGAAATGCGCTTAAATTTTACGCGTCAATTCGTTTAGACATTCGTCGATCGTCACAAATTAAAGACGGCGATAATGTAATTGGAAATAGAACGAAAATCAAAGTTGTAAAAAATAAAGTAGCTCCTCCATTTAAAACAGCAGAGTTTGATATTATGTATGGAGAAGGGGTGTCTAAAACAGGGGAAATTCTAGATTTGGCTGTTGAGTTTGAAATCATCAAAAAAGCAGGGTCTTGGTTTAGTTATGGCGACACAAAACTTGGGCAAGGTAGAGACGCTGTAAAAGTATTAATTAAAGATAATCCTGAACTTGCAGATGAACTAGAGCTAAAAATTAAAAACTATATTAAAGAAAAAAATGCCTAAAATTATACCCCGATAATATTCGGGGTTTTTTTCATATTACTAATAGATTTAAAAAAATTAATGCCATGAAAAAAATAATAGTTCTGCTTACGCTTTTTATAGTGTTAAACTCATGTTCAAAAGATGATGATACTCAATATTCATTCAAATTAATGACTATAGAAAGTGTTGATATTCCAGATGAATTTACTTTGGGAGAGACATATCCAATTACAATTCACTATACGGCGCCTACTTCTTGTTATTTATTTAACTATTTTTATTATGAAAAAGATTTGAACATAAGAACTATTGCTATTGAAAATGCCATTGCTAATAGAAATAATTGTCAAGATTTGAATGTAGAAAATAGCTCA
>CAMDSN010000032.1 GCA_945907225.1 Flavobacterium psychrophilum
GCTCGATTAACAAAGTTTTTTGGCAACAAAGTCGCAGTTTACCATTCAAAATATTCTAATAACGAAAGGGTTGAAGTTTGGAATAATGTACTAAACAATTCTGAAACTTCTCAAATAATCATAGGAACTAGATCTTCTTTGTTTCTTCCATTTTCAAATTTAGGACTTATTATTGTTGATGAAGAACACGAAAATACATTTAAACAACAAGATCCTGCTCCTCGTTATCATGCTAGAGATGCCGCTATTGTCCTGGCAAATGCTCATCAGTCAAAAGTTTTGTTAGGCTCTGCAACACCAAGCATTGAAACATATTATAAAACGACAATTAATAAGTTTGGTTTGGTTTCCTTAAATGAACGATTCGGTAACGTTCAGATGCCTATTATTGAGCTTGTTGATTTAAAGGATTGCTATTTTCGAAAAAAAATGAATGGTCATTTTAGTGAAGTCCTTCTCAATGAAATTAAACAAGCATTTGAAAATAATGAGCAGGTAATTTTGTTTCAGAACCGTAGGGGTTTTTCTCCAATTTTAGAATGTCATACCTGTGGTAACGTTCCTCAATGCCAACAATGTGACGTAAGTTTGACATATCATAAGTATAAAAATCAATTGCGTTGCCATTATTGTGGATATTCAATGGCAAAACCTACAAATTGTCACGCATGCTCTAGTGTTGATTTGATTACGAAAGGGTTTGGCACAGAACAAATTGAATTAGAATTGGCTGGTTTGTTTCCTCAAAAAAACATCAAGCGAATGGACCAAGATACCACGAGAGGAAAATACAGTTTTGAAAAAATAATTGATAGTTTTAAAAATAGAGAAATTGATGTGCTTGTTGGTACTCAGATGCTAGCAAAAGGCTTAGACTTTGACAATGTAACTTTGGTAGGAATTATGAATGCAGACAATATGCTCTACTATCCTGACTTTAGAGCGTATGAGAGGAGTTTTCAAATGATGACTCAAGTTGCAGGACGCTCTGGCAGATCTAAAAAGAGAGGAAAGGTAATTATACAAACATACAATCCACTCAATAATGTAATTCAACAAGTAACTAATAACGACTACATTGGAATGTATTCTGAACAATTATATGAAAGAAAAATTTATTTTTATCCTCCTTTTTACCGTCTTATCAAGTTAACGCTTAAGCATCGTGATTTTGAAAATTTGAATAAAGGGTCTCAGTGGTTATGTCAAGTAATGAAACAAAATCTAAATATGCCTATTCTTGGCCCAGAAGAACCAGCAATAGGAAAGATACGAAATGAGTATATTAGAACAATAATGATAAAATTGCCCGATGAGATTTCTTTGCAATCCACAAAAAAAACTATCCAGAAAATACTGAATAGTTTTGATTTGGTCTCACAATACAGATCAATTAAAGTAGCTGTAAATGTAGATTTTAATTAATAGAATTAAGCGAGATCTAATGCCTTGATTAAATCTTCTTTTTTATTTCTACTTAGTGGGATTTTTGTTACTCCAATCTCGGCAAATTTACTATTGAAGCGCTCTACTTTATCTATGTTAATGATAAATGATTTGTGAACGCGAACAAACTTTTCTTTCGCCAATTCATTTTCAAACGATTTCATTGTGGAAAGCACTAAATTACTATCCTCCTCAGTAACAACTTTTACATAATCACCATAAGCTTCAATCCACTTAATTTTATTTGTGAAGATTTTCAACTTTTTTAGATTGCTTTTTATGAAGATATGATCGCCATCCTCTACAGTATTCTCACTTCGAAGGAGTTGAAGGTCAAGAGCTCTTCTTACAGATGCATTAAATCGATCAAGAGCAATTGGTTTTTGTAGGTAATCTGTAGCGTCATAGTCAAATGCTTTAATAGCATATTCGGCTTTTGACGTGATAAAGATAATTTGCGGTTTAACTTTTAAACCATCAATAAAATCAAAACCACTGATAACTGGCATCTCAATGTCGAGAAAAATCAAGTCAACAGTGTTTACAGTCATGCAATTTTTTGCTTCAATTGCATTAGAAAAATCACCAACTAAATGTAGGTTTGGGTGATTGTTAACTAACTTTGCGATGATCATTCTCTGAATAGAACTGTCATCAACGATAACACAATTTAGTTTCATAATTAAAATAATTTAAGATTTGGTGATGTAAAAATATATACTATTTTTTGAACCACCTAACGTTTCATCGTTTTTTTTTGCTTTTTAACGATATTATTTACTTTTTGACGATTTATTGAGGGTAGTCATTGATAATAGAAAATCAATTTGTATATTCGCGCCCAATTAAAAAATTAAACATTTTATTATGAATCATTACGAAACTGTTTTCATCTTAAATCCCGTTTTATCTGATGTCCAGGTAAAGGAAACAGTAAGCAAATTTGAAGATTTTCTTATTGCTAAAGGAGCTAAGATGGTGTCGAAAGAGGATTGGGGCTTGAAAAAGCTAGCCTATGAAATCCAAAACAAGAAAAGTGGTTTTTACCATTTATTCGAGTTCCAAGTATCAGGAGAAGCTTTAATAGCTTTTGAAACTGAGTTTAGACGTGATGAAAGAGTTATGAGATTCCTAACGGTAAGTTTGGATAAACATGCTATTTCATGGGCGGAGAGAAGAAGAACTAAATTAAAAGAAGCAAAAGCAAACTAATTATGGCAAATTTACAACAATCAGCTTCAGGAAAGAAAGACGGAGATATTAGATATCTTACGCCTCTAAACATTGAAACCAACAAAACAAAAAAGTATTGTCGTTTCAAAAAATCAGGTATCAAATATATAGATTATAAAGATGCTGATTTCTTATTAAAATTCGTAAACGAGCAAGGTAAAATATTACCACGCCGTCTTACGGGTACTTCCCTAAAATACCAAAGAAAAGTTTCTGTAGCTGTAAAAAGAGCAAGACACTTAGCTTTAATGCCATACGTGGCCGATTTATTAAAATAATATAAACTAAGTTGTTGGTTTCTCGTAAAACAGAACCTAACTTCTATAACAAGGACAACAACATGGAACTTATCTTAAAACAAGACGTTCAAAATTTAGGATTTAAAGATGATTTAGTAACTGTAAAAAATGGTTTTGGTCGTAATTATTTAATACCACAAGGTTTTGCAATGCTAGCAACTCCCTCTGCCAAAAAAGTTTTAGTTGAAAATTTAAAACAAAGAGCACATAAAGAGGCTAAAGTTGTAAATGATGCCAAAGCACTTGGAGAAGCTTTAAAAGCAATTGAAATAAAAATAACAGCAAAAGCTGGAGGAGAAAAATTATTTGGTTCTATTTCTAATATCGATATTGCTGCTGCATTAGAAGCAGCTGGACAAGTTGTAGACAGAAAATTTATAACTAGCGGTATTGTTAAAAGAACTGGAAAATATTCAGCATCAGTGAGACTTCACAGAGATGTTGTTGTAGACCTTCCTTATGAAATTGTAGCACAAGTTTAATTTTTTGCAACACAAATATTTTAATCCCGTCGATTTTCGTCGGGATTTTTTTATTAAGATATTTTAGATGGTTTTATATAATCAATTAATATATTTTTAAAAGATTTATTGAAATACAACTATTGTTGTAATTTTAAAGTTAAATAGTTATTTTGCAGTATCGAAATTAATACTAAAAACGAATGAAATACAAGCGGCTAACCAAAGAACAATTTGAATCTTTGCAGAATGAGTTTATTAATTTTCTCGCAACGCAAACTATAGATAAAAAAGAATGGGATACACTAAAAATTGAAAAACCTGAGGTAGCTGAACAAGAATTGGATGTTTTTTCAGATTTAATCTGGGAGGGTGTTTTGTCTAATACCAATTATTTAGAACATTTTTCAAAAACCCATATTTTTTTATTTCACTGTCAAGAAAAATTAATTCAATCAATAGTTCTTAAAGCAACTGATACCCGTGTCGATTTTATGCAAAAAGATGGATTACAATGGCTAAGGGATAATTTATTTACTGACAATGTAGAAATTCATATTGGAAAAAAGGAGTATGAAGACGATCGTAATAAGGCAATTTTTAAAATAATAACTGAGGGTGCTATTCTGAGTGACGGTCAGCTGTATCTTCAAGTTAATGAAATTTTACAGAAATAATTTATTTAATTATATAAATCCAATCTTTACTTTCTATCCCATACAAATACTATTGTTTATTTTATTATGACTATTCAAATCAAAATACAAAATTTAAGAGAGGAGCTCAATCAGCATAATCATAATTATTATATTTTAGATGCTCCCTCAATTACCGATTTTGAGTTTGATCAAAAACTTAATGAATTAATTGAACTCGAAAATCAGCATCCACAATATTATGATGAAAATTCACCTACTCAAAGAGTAGGAGGGACAATTACAAAAAATTTCGACACCGTATTGCACGATTACCGTATGTATTCTTTAGACAACTCTTACTCTAAGGAAGATTTATTAGATTGGGAAAATAGAATTCAAAAAGTTCTTGGAAATGTACAACTTCAATATACATGTGAATTAAAATATGATGGTGCATCAATCTCAATTTCATACGAAAATGGTGTGTTAAAGAGAGCTGTTACCAGAGGTGATGGTTTTCAAGGGGATGATGCAACGAATAACATTAAGACTATTAAAACGATTCCCTTAATATTAAAAGGAAACTATCCGAACAAGTTTGATATTAGAGGTGAAATCATCTTGCCAATTAAAGGTTTTGAAAAAATGAATCTCGACTTAATTGAGATCGGTGAAATACCTTATTCAAACCCAAGGAATACAGCATCAGGAAGTTTAAAATTGCAAGACAGTGGAGAAGTTGCTAAACGACCTTTAGAGTGTCTACTATATAATTTAGTTGGAAATGATTTGGGAATAAAATCTCAATTTGAAGGTCTAAAAGCTGCAAGAAATTGGGGTTTTAAAGTTCCAAATGAATCTATTTTAGCAAATTCAATAGATGATGTTTTTAATTTTATTCACTACTGGGATTCCAATCGATTTAATTTACCTTATGAAACTGATGGAGTTGTAATAAAAGTTGATAACTATGACTATCAAGAAGAGCTTGGTTATACTTCAAAATCGCCAAGATGGGCAATTGCTTATAAATTTAAAGCGGAACAAGTAGTTACTACATTGAATTCTATTTCGTATCAAGTGGGTAGAACAGGGTCAATTACGCCAGTGGCTAATTTGTTGCCAGTGCAATTAGCAGGGACCATTGTAAAAAGAGCTTCTTTGCATAACGCAGATCAAATAGAGAAATTAGATATTAGAATTGGTGATACAGTATTTGTTGAGAAAGGTGGGGAAATTATCCCGAAAATTATTGGTGTCGATTTTAATAAACGCGCAGGTAATTCTCAAATTACAACTTATATAAACCATTGCCCCGAATGCAATACAATCTTAATACGAATAGAAGGAGAGGCTAATCATTATTGTCCCAATTTTTATGGCTGCCCTCCACAAATTATTGGAAGAATCCAACATTTTATATCCAGGAAAGCAATGGATATTGAAGGACTTGGAGGGGAAACAGTGGCTTTGCTGTTTTCAAACAATTTAGTAAAAAATTATGCGGATCTATATGAGTTAACTGTAGAACAAATTCTTCCTTTAGATAGAATGGCTCAAAAATCTGCTGAAAATTTAGTTAATGGTGTTAAAAAATCAACAGAGATACCATTTGAACGGGTATTATTTGCCTTAGGAATTCGTTATGTTGGTGAAACCGTGGCGAAAAAATTAGCGAAACAATATAAATCAATTGATTCCATTCAAAAAGCTACTTTGCTTGATTTATTACTAGTTGATGAAATTGGTGAAAAAATTGCTCAAAGCGTGGTTGATTTTTTTATAAATGTAGATAATGATTTAATAATAAGCAGGTTGAAAAAATTTGGTGTTCAATTAGAAGTCGTTGAAAAATACAATCCTAATGCAACAGTAAAACTAGTTGGAAAGACTTTTGTTGTTTCTGGAGTTTTTGAAAACATGACACGTGAAGAATTAAAAAATGCAGTTGAAGATAATGGAGGAAAAATAGGTAGCTCAATATCAACCAAAACAGATTATCTCATTGCTGGGGAGAATATGGGTCCCGCAAAATTAGAAAAGGCAAATCAACTTAAAATCCCAATCATTTCTGAAATTGATTTTTTAACTTTAATAAAATAATTTGAAATTAAATTTGTTTTTTTTAAATTCTAAATCAAATTGCTATAGAAGTTCCAGTTGCTTTTTTAGACGTATTGCTTTCAAAGTAAAAATCAATTCGACCAAGTTGAACACCATAACAACCCACTTGATTTACAATAACTTCTTTATCTTCTGCATTCATCAAAATTGTTGGTTTGTCGAGAAAAGTATGTGTATGCCCACCAATAATTAAATCTATGTTTTTGGTTAATTTAGCTAATTTAACATCGCTAATTTTAGCTCCGTCATTTTTATACTGATAACCAATATGCGAAAGGCAAATAACAAGATCGCATTTTTTTTCTATTTTTAATATTTTTGACATATCCTGAGCAATTTCAACAGGGTCTAGGTATTTTGTTTCTTTAAAATTCCTTTTGTCAACCAATCCCTCTAATTCTACGCCAATTCCAAAAACTCCGACTTTAATGCCGTCTTTGACGAATATTTTATAGGGTTTAACATGAGTATCTAAAAGGGTGTTTTTTAAATCGTAATTTGCATTTACGAATTCAAAGGATGCATTTGGTAATTGTTTGTAAAGTCCATCTATTCCATTATCAAAATCATGATTTCCAATTGTAGCAAGATCATACTTCATTAAACTCATTAATTTAAATTCTATTTCACCACCAAAATAATTAAAGTAAGGTGTTCCTTGAAAAATATCTCCTGCATCTAATACTAATAAATTTGAGTTTTCTTTTCGAATCATTTCAATTAATGCAGCTCTTCTTGCCACGCCACCCATATTTGGATTTTTTGGATGTGTTGCAGGGAAAGGGTCTATATAACTATGAACATCATTAGTATGTAAAATCGTTAGCTGTTTTAAATTAAGATTAGGTGTTGAGGCGTGCTCGTTTGTTGCTGCATAACAAAGTTGATTTAATCCGCCTAAACTTACAATAGCTGAACTTACTAGCGTTTTTTGCAAAAAATCACGTCTATTCATAATACTATATTTCTCCATAACTTTTTATTTGGCTGATTGATATATACATTACTCTTTTGTAATTCTGACGGCTTTATTGAAAGTAATAACTTTAGTTTCTTTAAAATAATCAATAATTAGGTTTCGTAGCTTATATTCTAAGTCATATTTTTCTATTGCATTTTTAAAAAATACCATATTATCACCACCATTTGACAAATAATCTGAAGTGACTACATAATACAATTTATCGTATTGTAATGAAGATCCATTTACTAAAATATTTTGCGCTTTATTATTTTTGTCAATAGTAAATGATAGGCCACTTAATGGATGGGGCTTTTTATCTTCTATAATAAAGTTAATAATTTCTATTATATGCGATGCTTTAAAACCTATGACAACACAACTATTTTCAAATGGCATGATTTCAAATGCATTTCTTGCAGTAACAGCTCCTTTTGAAATAACACTTCGAATACCACCCGTATTGAGCAAACAAATATCTATTGCTTTTCCTTCTTTTAATTGAAATAATTTAGATGCTTTTTCAAAAGTAAGATCTGCTAAAAAATTCCCCATCGGAGTTTGCCATTCACCTATTTTATCAATTGTTTCTGGTGCGTCTGAGAGAATTAAATTTAAATCGAAGTCAATCTTTTCTCTGTAGGGTTTAGTAGTATTCTCAATTTTATTGTTATTTTCAATTACTCTTCTGTCAGATGTATTTAAAAAGTCTTCAGTAATTTGGATTTGTTTGCCTTCAATTTTTTGTATTGTATATTTTTTTTCAGCACAGGAAAGGATAACTTTAAATGTTAATAATAAAACAAAAAGTTTTAATACAACGTTATAGTTTACTATTTTAGCCATCGTCTTTAATCCTAATTTAAGTATATTTGCAAATCAAGTAAAAGTAGTATGTTTTTAAATTACTTTAAGAATTTTTACATAAAAAAATACGTTAAAAACAAACTTTCAAACGTAACAAATTTATTTCAAAACGCTAAAGTTACCACTGTTGGGATACTTGTTGACGAAACACTTTTTAATGAAAAAGAGGCGTTAATTGATCAATTAGTTAATAACGGAATTGATGTTAACAACATCAGATTATTGGTTTTTAAAGACAAAATCCAAAAAAAAGAAACTTACAACTATCCCATTTTTAGTCAAAGTGATTTAAGTTTGATTGGAAAAATAATTAATAAAGATGCAGAAGCATTTATTGCAGAACCCTTTGATTTACTAATTAATTATTATGATCTAGAAAAAGTCTCCTTAATAATTGTGACAAATGAGTCTAAAGCAAAATTTAAAGTTGGTTTCGAATCCATTGATAAGCGTTTAAATCATTTTATCATAGAATCCAAAATTGAGGATTATGGTATTTTTGTCACTGAATTATTCAAATATTTGAAAATATTAAATAAAATATAATATGCAATCATTAATTGGAACAGGGGTTGCGCTCGTTACTCCCTTCAAAAAAGACCTTTCTGTTGACGTTCAGGCCCTGAAGGATTTGGTAAATTTTCAAATTGATAATGGGATTAACTACCTAGTCATTCTAGGAACAACTTCTGAAAATGCTACACTAACAAAAACTGAAAAAGAAACGGTTATTAATACAATTGTTGAAATTAATAACAATCGATTACCTTTAGTTTTGGGCGTGGGTGGAAATAATACTGCTGAGCTAGTACATGAATTAAAAAGTAATGATTTTTCTAATTTCACAGCCATTTTATCTGTCTCTCCCTATTATAACAAACCCACTCAAGAAGGAATTTACCAGCATTTTAAGGCAATAGCCGAGGCTTCTCCAATTCCTATTATTCTCTATAATGTGCCTGGAAGAACAGCAAGTAATGTGTTGCCAGAAACTGTTATAAAATTAGCAGTTGATTTTAAAAATATTATTGGAGTAAAAGAAGCTGCTGGCGATATTGTTCAGTCAATGCGATTGATTAAAGATAAACCCGATAATTTCTTGGTTATTTCTGGAGATGATATGATCGCTTTGCCGATGGTCTTGGCTGGTGGTTCTGGAGTTATTTCAGTAATTGCGCAAGGTTTTCCTGAGCAATTTTCTAAAATGATTGATTATGGATTAAATAGAAGGGTAGATGATGCCTATAAAATTCATTATCTTTTATCTGATTCTATTGATATGATTTTTGAACAAGGAAATCCGGCAGGTATTAAAGAAGTACTGAATTGCATAGGTTTAATGAGTAATCCAGTGCGTTTGCCTTTAGTAAATGTGAATCAAGATTTAGCAAAGCGTATCAAGAAATTCACTACTGATTTCCTCAAAAACTAGTGGCTAAATTACTTAGAAAAATATATTTTTATAATCTACAATTAATGACTAAATTTGCATTTGTTTTTTACAACTCAAAAAATGTATTTTTGGATAAGTTGAAATAATTAACTAATGAAGAAATTTTTATTATTATTTGCTTTTATTGTTTTTTTATCATCTTGTAGCGAATATCAAAAAGCGCTTAAGTCTGAGGATTCTGCCGTTAAATTTGAATCTGCAACTAAAATGTATGATGCAAAAAAGTACAACAAAGCAATCCGTCTTTTCGAACAAATTGCACCAGTATATAAAGGAAAGCCATCGGCTGAAAAAATGTTTTATCTGTACGCCCAATCCTTGTATAAGACGGAACAGTACTATTTAGCGGGATATCAATTTGAAAGTTTTACCTCAAGTTATCCTAGAAGTGAAAAAATTGAAGAGGCCTCTTTCTTAGGAGCAAAGTCATTTAGCTTCTTATCACCAGTATACAGTTTAGATCAGACAGATACCAATAAAGCAATTGATAAATTCCAAAATTACATCGAAAGCTATCCCGATGGACAAAATATTACAGAAGCGAATTCATTGGCCAAGGTACTTAGAGAAAAATTAGAAAAAAAAGCATTTGAGAATGCCAAAATCTACAATACCATTTCTAATTATAAAGCAGCTATTGTTGCTTTAGATAATTTTATTGTTAATTTTCCTGGCACTCCATACAAAGAAGCCGCACTTTACTATAAATTAGATTCTGCCTACACACTGGCTATAAATAGTGTGCCAGCAAAAATGAAAGAGCGACTAGAAAACGCAAAAAATGCCTACTCAGGCTTGATCAAATATAAAGCTGATACTGAATATAAAGAAAAAGCTGATCAAATGTTGGTCAGAATTGAAAACGATTTAAAACAATATACTAATTAGAAAGTTATGGATTTAAAGAAATCAAATGCGCCTGTTAACACTGTTACTTATAACAAAACTTTGATCGAAGAACGTACAGGTAACGTATATGAAGCGATCACAATAATGGCAAAAAGATCCAATCAAATTAATTCAGAAATTAAAAAAGAATTGACTGAAAAATTGGAAGAGTTTGCTACTTATAATGATAGTTTAGAAGAAATTTTTGAAAATAAAGAACAAATTGAAGTTTCAAAATTCTACGAAAAGTTACCCAAACCGCATGCACTAGCTGTTCAAGAATGGTTAGATGATAAAATTTATTACAGAGATACTACAAAAGACTAATTATATGTCTGTTTTAAGTGGTAAAAAAATAGTACTAGGAATTTCTGGTGGGATTGCCGCATTTAAAACAGCAGCTTTGGTTAGGTTATTTGTTAAAGCAGGTGCTCAAATTCAAGTAATTATGACTCCTGCTTCTAAAGATTTTATTACTCCACTAACACTTTCTACTTTATCTAATAATCCCGTCTATTCAACTTTTTACGACGAAGAAAATGAAAATGCAAAGTGGAATAACCATGTCGAATTAGCACTTTGGGCTGATTTAATTGTGATTGCTCCAGCCACAGCGAATACCTTGTCTAA
>CAMDSN010000033.1 GCA_945907225.1 Flavobacterium psychrophilum
GAAAAACTTGTTGTTAAAACTAATAATTTCCGAAAAACTTCTATAATTGGTCTCTAGTGAATGTACCTTTTTGTCCGGATTGTTAAATGGGTTTTTGGACTTGCTTAATTCGATAAACTGCTCAGCTTTCCCTCCACGCCATCTATAAATAGATTGTTTTGGGTCGCCCACAATTAATAAACTTCCCCGCTCGCCAAGTAAATCTTCACTAGAAGTTGCATTATCAATTAGCGGCACCAAATTTTGCCATTGCATCTCAGAAGTGTCTTGAAATTCATCTATAAAAAAATGCTTGTACTTTTCCCCCAACCTTTCATAAATAAAGGGTGCAGGCTGATTTTGAATTTGCTCATGCACTAATTTATTAAATTCGGTAATGGATAGAACGCCTTGATCTTTTTGAATTTCTTTAAGTTTGTTACTCAATGTATTTAGAAGTGAAAGCGGTGTAATGTTTTTTAAAAACGCCTGATAGAAATTTATCTTTTCAAATTTTTGATAAACTGTATCAAGTGAGACTAACAAATTTGGAATTATACTTTGAATGATGGCAGAATCATTGGCTGTTTTATTGATTTTTATATCATCAATTTCATGATACATTTTATTCTTGGGGTTAAACTCTTTTTGAGCAATACTTTTTAAATGTCTTGGAAAATGCCCTCCTGAAAATGATTTTTCATCTATGCCTTTACTCTCAATTAAAGTCAATGCGCCAATTGCTAATTCGGCCGTCTCCGTTTCCAATTGTTGACAGAGATTGAATAGTTTACTTTTAATAATCATAAAATCTTCAATCTTCTTGTCATTAAAGTGTATAATTTCTTCTCTATTATTTTCATTTAAAATTAGTTTCCCCGTTTCCATGATTTCACGTGAAATGTCCCAAGACTTATCCTCATCGGTCTTTTCCATTGTAAAATCTATGAGTAATTTTGTTAGCTCTGCATCAATTCCAGCCTCCGCTATGATTGTGTCAACAGCCTCTGCCAATAAGCTTTCAACATCTAGAGAAACTTCAAATGTGATAGGTAAATTCAGTTCGTGTGCAAAAGCCCGAATCACTTTATGAGTAAATTTATCAATAGTTGAAATATCAAAAGCAGCATAATTGTGAATTAAGTTTTTGATAATACTTTGAGATTTATGAGTTATTGCTTGTAAACTCAATCCTGTATCAATATTAATATCTTGCATTAACTCTATGGCCTTTTCAGATGGGTTTTGTTTACTAAATTCCGAAAGACTGTCTAACACACGACTTTTCATTTCGTGTACCGCTTTATTTGTAAAGGTTATAGCAAGAATATTTCTGTAAGCATCTGGTTTCTTAGAAGTCAATATAATTTTTAAATATTCTTTAACCAAAGTGTATGTCTTTCCAGAACCTGCAGAAGCATTATATATAGAGAAAGCTGTTTTTTGCATTTTAATTGTATCTTTTTAAATAACCTCGAATGATTTTTAGAGTTAATTATTTGACTCGCTAAATTTTATTCTATTCTAAGGTTGGGGATAATTTTTTTTTCGAAGTTAAATGTATAAATTTGGATTCAATTATTTTTAATAACTTTTAAACATTACTTATCATGGCTTTCGAATTACCACAATTACCTTACGCATATGATGCATTAGAACCTAATATTGATGCAAAAACAATGGAGATTCACCACTCTAAACACCACAATGCCTATACAACTAATCTTAACGCCGCAATTTTAGGAACAAATTTAGAAGCACAATCTATTGAGACTATTTTAATGAATCTTGATATGAAAAACATGGCCTTAAGAAATAATGGAGGTGGTTATTATAATCACAATTTATATTGGCGCGTAATGGCTCCAAATGGAGGTGGTAGTCCTTCAGGAGAATTAGCGGATGCTATTAATGCTGCTTATGGCACTTTTGAAGAGTTTAAAAACCAATTTGCGAAAGCTGGCGCTACTCGTTTTGGTTCGGGATGGGCTTGGCTTTGTGTTCACAAAGGTGGAAAAGTAGAGGTTTGCTCAACCCCAAATCAAGACAACCCTTTAATGCCAGATTCCGGCTGTTCGGGCTTCCCTATACTTGGAATGGATGTTTGGGAACATGCCTATTATTTAAATTACCAAAATCGAAGACCCGATTATATTTTGGGTTTCTTTAATTTAATAAACTGGGTAGAAGTAGAAAGATTATATGCCCTAGAAAAATAATAAAATCTAAACTAAAACCGATTGTTAATTCAGTCGGTTTTTTTAACTAATTAAAAAAGGTTTATTAATCTTTTTGTGAGGGAACTATATGGGGGAAAAAAGAAAAGTATAAAAATAAAAAAGGTGAAAATTACTTTTCACCCTCTTTGCCCCAAATCTACCATAATCTTAACCTACTAATACTATGGTAGCGCGAATATAGATTAGATAGATTTTAAAAAAAAAAAATATAGACGAACTACAATTATAATCGTTAAAATTCAAAAAATATTTTTTTAATAGGCTCTCGTATTTTTCCCTTCGTAAAAATTCATAAACGATTTATTAGCAACTCGATTACCCCCTGGGGTTGGATAGTCCCCGGTGAAGTACCAATCCCCTAAATTTTTTGGGCAAGCAGAGTGTAAATTCTCTACGGTTTGAAAAATGATTTTTACTTCTGCTTTGATATCCTCCGAAGTTAACAACTCGGCTATCTTATCTGAAATTTCTTGGTCCGTAAATGGTTTGTAAATTTCTGTAACGTAATTTATAACGTCGCTGTCATTGTAATTAGCTTGTACTTTACATTTGGCATAAACATCTTCTACAATAGCGTATAAATTGCGTTCTTTCAACAAAGCCAAAGCTGCCTGAAAAGCAATCAACCCTTCTAATCGTGCCATATCAATGCCATAACAATCTGGAAAACGTATTTGTGGTGCTGAAGAAACTACAACAATACGTTTTGGATGCAATCGGTCCATCATTTTAAGAATTGACATTTTTAACGTAGTTCCTCTAACAATACTGTCATCAATGATAACAAGATTATCAGTTGGCTTTATAACCCCATAAGTCACATCATAAACATGGGCAACCAGGTCGTCTCTACTGCTGTCTTCGGTTATAAATGTCCTTAATTTAGCATCTTTTATAGCGATTTTTTCGGTTCTTATTTTTACTGAAAGAATCTCTTCTAGCTTTTCTTTTGTTAAAGTCTTTCTGTTATCTAAGATAAAGTGATTCTTTCTTTGATTGAGAAAATCATTAGCGGCTTCTACCATTCCATAAAAAGAAGTTTCAGCTGTATTTGGAATAAAAGAGAAAACTGTATTGTCAGTATCATTATCTATTGCCTTTAAAACTTCTGGAAGAATTAATTTCCCTAATTTTTTTCGTTCCTGATAAATTTCGGCATCGCTTCCTCTAGAAAAATAAATGCGTTCAAATGAGCAGGCTTTTTTTATCGTTGGTGTTATTATTTCTTGCTCGAAAATGGTGCCATCCTTCTTAATAATAAGAGCATTCCCTGGTTGTAATTCCTTTACTTTTTCAAATGGAACATTAAAAACAGTTTGTATTACCGGTCTTTCAGACGCAACTACAGCTATCTCATCATCTTCATAAAAATAAGCAGGGCGAATTCCGGCAGGATCTCTTAAAACAAATGCATCTCCATGGCCTAGTAATCCTGCCATAACATAACCACCGTCCCAACCTTTGGACGCGCCTCTTAAGATTTTTGGGATGTCTAATTTCTCAGCTATTACTGGCGAAGCATCTCTCTTTGATAAACCATTATTCTTACATTCTTGGTACAAATCGGTTACTTCGTCATCTAGATAATGGCCTATTTTTTCCATTACAGTAACGGTATCAGCCATTTCCTTTGGGTGTTGTCCCAATTCTACCAGGCTATTAAATAGCTCAGTAACATTTGTCATATTAAAATTTCCCGCCAAAATCAAATTACGGTGCATCCAATTGTTTTGCCGCAAAAATGGATGGACGCTTTCAATATTATTCTTCCCAAAAGTTCCATAACGAACGTGTCCTAAAAATAACTCTCCTATATAAGGAATCTTTTTTTTCTGTAATGTTACATTATCTTGATATTCTGGATGAGCTGATAATTCGTCATTAATTCTGTCATTAATTTGTGCAAAAACATCCTGAATAGCTTGCCCTTTGTTTGATCGAACTCGGCTAATGTATCTTTCGCCAGGTTCAACATCTAATTTTATTGAGGCAAATCCGGCACCATCTTGACCACGGTTGTGTTGCTTTTCCATCAATAAATACATTTTTTGTATTCCGTAAAAAGCAGAACCATACTTTTCTTTATAATATTCTAAAGGTTTTTTTAATCTAAGGAGCGCAATACCGCATTCATGTTTTAATTCATCACTCATATTAGCTGTTGTTGTAGTTGTTTTGTTTATTATAAATAACAAATAAAATTATTTCTTACTATGAATTTATTATAAAGGTTTTCTTTTAAATAAAAATGCCTCAAAATTTCGAGGCATAAATTTACGGTAATTCTAATTCAAATTGTGTTAACGATTTGAATTGTTTCAGGCGTTCATTTACTTCAGCTTTAGTCAAAGATAACATTCTCTCGGTTCCAAATTTCTCTACGCTAAAGGAAGCTAAATTAGACCCATGTATTATCGCTGTTTTCATGGTTTCGAATGAAATATCTCCTTGTTGGGTAATGAACCCTGCAAATCCACCTGCAAATGTGTCCCCTGCTCCGGTTGGATCAAAAACATCTGCCAAGGGTAGAGCCGGAGCAAAGAAAATATGTTCGTCATGGAAAATCAACGCGCCATGTTCTCCTTTTTTAATCACCACATATTTAGGGCCCATAGTGTGAATCTTAGCCGCAGCTTTTACCAAAGAGTATTCTCCTGAAAGTTGCCTTGCTTCTTCATCGTTAATTGTAATTACATCAACACGTTTGATAACGTCTAATAATTCAGGCAAAGCACAATCCATCCAAAAGTTCATGGTGTCTAAAACAACTAATTTTGGTTTTTTAGTCATTTGATTCAAAACACCGGTTTGTACAATTGGATGCAGATTTCCTAACATCACCACATCAGCATCCTTAAAATTTTCAGGAACAATAGGATTAAAATCAGCCAACACATTTAATTCGGTAGCCAACGTATCTCTTGAGTTCATATCGTTGTGATAACGACCGCTCCAAAAAAAAGTTTTTCCGCCTTTTACTACTTCAAGACCTGAAATATCTATATATCTATCGGTTAATAAGTCTAAATATTCTTGTGGAAAATCATCTCCAACTACAGAAACAATAGCCGATTGAAGGTTAAAATGGGAAGCTGAAAGTCCAATAAATGTTGCTGCTCCACCTAAAATTTTGTCTGTTTTTCCGAAAGGCGTTTCAATGGCGTCAAAAGCGACGGTTCCAACAATTAAAAGTTTGTTCATTATGAGTGTTTCAAATTAAAGCGGCAAAGATAAACTTTAGTTCAAGAGTTACAAAGTTAAAAACATGCATTTACATACTATTAAAATTGTAATTTATGGATTATATTTAAATAAGTCATTATTTTCCTTTTCATAAAACGCATCAACGGATAAATTAGGCAACCCCGATGCCATTACAGCAAGTTCATCGCAACGTTCGTTTTGTGGATGATTGTTGTGGCCTTTAATCCATTTGAAATCTACTTGATGTTGGCGGTAAATTTTAAGAAATCGCATCCATAAATCCGGATTTTTTTTGTCTTTAAATGATTTTTTCTCCCATCCAAAAACCCATTTTTTTTCTACAGCATCCACCACATATTTTGAATCGGAAACAACCAAAACTTTCATATTGGGTTTAGTTATTTTTTCCAAACCCACAATTACTGCTAATAATTCCATCCTATTATTAGTTGTATGTCGAAACCCCTCATAGAACTCTTTTTGGTAGGTCGTCCCCACTAATTCCATGACAACGCCATATCCTCCGTTTCCTGGATTTCCTTTGGCTGCGCCGTCGGTGTATATGTGGACTTGGTGTGTCAAGATAAAAGGGATTAGGAATTAGGAATTAGTATTTTTTCAATTATTTGAGGGAAATGTATTTGCTCAAGCATATGGACTTTAGCAACAATATCTTCCGGTATTTTACAATTTTCGATGTTAACTTTTTGCTGAAAAATAAATTTGCCTTCGTCATACTGTTCATTGACATAATGAATTGTAATTCCGGTTTCTTTTTCCTTGTTAGCCAAAACCGTTTGATGTACTTTAATCCCATACATCCCCTTTCCGCCATATTTTGGGAGTAATGCCGGATGTATATTGATTATTTTATTTGGATATGCGGATACAATTTCTTGGGGCATTTTCCACAGAAAACCTGCCAAAACAATCAGGTCGGGTTTAAACTCTGCCATTTTATCCAAAACAAATCCTTCAGTAAGTTGTTCTCTATTGAAAATAAGTGTTGGGACATTATGCTTTTTTGCTTTGTCTAAAACTAGAGCATTTGAATTGTTACTGAAAACACCAGCTATTTTAACATCGGGGTTATTTTTAAAATATTGAATAATATTTTCAACATTGGAGCCAGCGCCTGAAGCAAAAAGAAGAATTTTTTTCATACTTAATTGAAATTGGTTTCAAAAACAAATACTCCTAATTTCTTGTCAAATCAGTTAAATTTTATCTACTAACTTATTTAATTAAATGCAAAAAAAAGCTAAATACTTGAATTAAAAGTATAGATGTAGATGATTTTGAAATAAATTATTTATTTTCGTAGTCACTTTTACTAACAAAAATGTTGTTTTAAAATAAAGTTTTTTATTTTTGCCAACAAATTAAAAATTAAAATTAGAAATTATGTCAGACATTGCATCAAGAGTTAAAGCGATTATTGTAGACAAATTAGGCGTTGATGAAAACGAAGTTGTAACAGAAGCAAGCTTCACAAATGATTTAGGAGCGGATTCATTAGACACTGTTGAGTTAATTATGGAGTTTGAAAAAGAATTTGATATTCAAATTCCGGACGACCAAGCTGAAAATATTGCTACTGTAGGTCAAGCTATTTCTTACATCGAAGAAGCAAAAAAATAATAATTAACAATCCGTGATTTTAATTTAAGATCACGGATTTTTATTGTTTTTACTGAAAAAAGTGAAAATTGATTGACATTCAATCTTTTAAATATTGAAATACCCTTGTCTCTTTAATAATTATATTTGAAGATTACGTGGGTATTATTTGTTTAAAGACAATCGTAAAAAATAAATTATGACATTAAAACGAGTTGTAGTAACTGGTTTGGGCGCAATAACTCCAATTGGAAATTCAATTGAAGAATATTGGAACGCATTAATTAAAGGTACAAGTGGTGCTGCTCCAATAACCTATTACGATACCGAAAAACATAAAACAAAGTTTGCTTGTGAGGTCAAGAACTTCAACATTGAAAATTACATGGATCGCAAAGAGGCCAGGCGCATGGACAAGTTTGCGCAATTTGCTGTAGCAGCTAGTCATGAAGCTATAGAAGATGCTGGAATTACAGAAACTAACGTTGACAAACACAGAGTTGGTGTAATTTGGGGTGCAGGAATTGGAGGATTAGAGACTTTTCAAGAAGAAGTTCTAAGTTATGCTAATGGTGATGGTACCCCGCGTTTTAATCCTTTCTTTATCCCTAAAATGATTGCAGATATTGCCCCCGCGCACATTTCTATGCGAAATGGCTTTATGGGTCCAAATTATACAACTGTTTCAGCCTGTGCATCCTCGGCAAATGCCATGATAGATGCTTTCAATTACATCCGTTTAGGAATGTGTGATGTTATTATCACTGGGGGTTCTGAAGCAGCTGTAACTATTGCAGGTATGGGTGGTTTTAATTCGATGCAAGCCTTGTCAACAAGAAATGAAAGCCCAGAAACTGCCTCAAGGCCTTTTGACGCTACGCGAGATGGTTTTGTTCTTGGCGAAGGAGCCGGAGCATTAGTCTTAGAAGAATATGAACATGCAAAAGCTAGAGGAGCAAAAATATATTGTGAGATTGGTGGTGGCGGAATGTCTTCTGATGCTTATCACTTAACAGCTCCGCATCCTGAGGGTATTGGAGTAATTGCCGTAATGAATAATACACTACGCGATGCTGGGATTAAACCTGAAGAAGTAGATCATATTAATACACATGGCACGTCAACACCTCTTGGGGATGTTGCTGAGTTAAAAGCAATAAGTGCAGTCTTTGGTGCGCATGCAAAAAACATAAACATAAATTCAACCAAATCAATGACTGGACATTTACTTGGTGCTGCTGGTGCAATTGAAGCAATAGCGTCTATTTTAGCTATGAAATATAGTATAGTTCCACCAACAATAAACCATGAAGTTATTGATGAAAATATAGATCCTAATTTAAATTTAACATTAAATCGCGCTCAAAATAGAGAAGTTAATATTGCTATGAGTAATACCTTTGGCTTTGGAGGACATAATGCCTGCGTCTTGTTCAAAAAAATTAAAGATTAAGTAAATGTTGAAACATATTAAAAACATTTTTACAAAATCCCGATCTCTTGAAGACGGGTTTTTTTTTAATGAAATTGAAACTATAATTGGTTTTAAACCAAAATCGCTTATTTATTATAAGAAGGCATTTACGCATCGCTCCACAAATCAATTAGATGAGAATGGGTATCCTTTAAACTATGAACGTTTGGAATTTTTAGGTGACGCGATGTTAAGTTTTGTAATTGCAGCACATTTATACAATAAAGTGCCTACGGGTGACGAAGGCTACTTAACAAAAATGCGTTCTAAAATTGTGAGCAGGGACCATTTAAATGAACTTGGAAGAGATTTAAATCTAGTAAGATTTATAGAAAGTAAAGTTCCCTCGCAACATTTTGGGGAAAACATACATGGGAATATTTTTGAAGCCCTAGTTGGAGCCATCTACTTAGATAAAGGGTTTGGCTTTTGCGAGAAGTTTATACAACAAAGCGTTATTGTTCCCTATGTTGACATTTCAAAATTAGAGGGAAAAGTAACTAGCTACAAAAGTCTGCTTATTGAATGGTGCCAAAAAGAAAAAAAATCATTCTATTTTGATGTATTTGATGACAACGGAAATGACGATCAAAAATATTTTGGTGTTAGACTGAGCATTGATAACAAAGTAGTTTCAAAAGCAAGAGCAACTTCAAAAAAGAAAGCAGAAGAAAAAGCGGCTCAACGGGGATATTTTGTGTTTCAAGAAAAAATAAATAAACTTTAGTTTTAAAACTACAACGTTTTAGTTCACAAAATAACGCCAACCTTTATTGTCTTATGTAGAAATTTGTTTGGGATAAACTATATTTACGACTGATTTATGTTAAAATGATAAAACTCAAACTAAATTAAACGACCTAATCAAAGGGTGGGTTCTCAAAAGTAATTACCTCCCAATTTAATAGCACATCAAAAAAATAAAATAATTTAATTTTTTAACAAGAATGCCGACAAGAAAAAAAACAAAAATTGTAGCAACGCTAGGACCAGCTTGTAGTTCAAAGGAAGTGATTAAAAATATGATCGATGCTGGAGTTAACGTATTTAGAATTAATTTTTCCCATGCAGATTATACAGATGTAAAAGAAAAAATTGATATCATCAGAGAATTGAATGATGAATTTGGTTATACAACTGCAATCTTAGCTGATTTACAAGGGCCAAAACTTCGTGTTGGTGTAATGAAAGAAGATGTTGTAGTAAACCCAGGAGATATTATAACATTTCAAACCGCTGAGGACGTTCCTGGAACTAAGGAACGCGTATATATGAATTATAAAGAATTCCCAAGAGATGTAAAGCCGGGGGAGAAAATTCTTTTAGACGATGGAAAATTGATGTTTGAAGCCATTGAAACAAATGGTACTACAGAAGTGGTTTGTAAAGTGATTCAAGGGGGTCCTTTAAAATCAAAAAAAGGGGTAAATCTTCCCAATACAAAAGTTTCTTTACCCGCTTTAACTAAAAAGGATATAGAAGATGCCCTATTTGCAATAGAACAACATGTAGATTGGATAGCGCTTTCATTTGTAAGAACGCCAAAGGATTTAGAAGAATTGCAGGACCTAATCGCTAAACATGCATCTCATAAAATTCCTATTATTGCTAAAATTGAAAAGCCAGAAGCTGTTGAAAATATAGATAAAATAGTTGCTTTTTGTGATGGCTTAATGGTAGCCCGAGGCGATTTGGGTGTTGAAATACCTGCTCATGAAGTGCCATTAATTCAAAAAAAACTTATACACAGAGCAAAAACAGCGCGTATTCCTGTTATTGTGGCCACCCAAATGATGGAAACCATGATTACAAGTTTAACCCCTACAAGAGCTGAAGTCAATGATGTGGCAAACTCGGTAATGGATGGTGCTGATGCTGTGATGTTGTCAGGAGAAACTTCTGTAGGGAATTATCCAGTAGAAGTAATAACTAAAATGACTCAAATTATAGAAGCTGTAGAGGATTCTCCATTAATTATAGTCCCTCAAAATGCTCCGTTAGTAAGAACGAAACGATATATCACAAAGTCAATATGTTATCATGCCGCAATTATGGCAAATGAAATAAAAGCAAAAGCAATTTCTACACTAACAAATAGTGGCTATACCGCTTTTCAAATTTCGGCTTGGCGTCCATCTGCTCATATATTAGTTTATACCTCAAACAAAAGAATAGTGACACAATTAAGTTTGTTGTGGGGAGTAAATGCTTATTTTTACGACAAGTATGTAAGTACAGATGATACTGTTGAAGATGTAAATCAAATTGCAAAAGAAAGAGGATATGTAAAAAAAGGGGATATGCTTATTAATCTTGCTGCCATGCCAGTTGCTAACAAAGGAATGGTAAATACGCTTCGAGTATCCGAAATAGACTGATTGTATTAATTTTAAAAATAAATAAAATGAATTCACAAAATCCGTTTTTTAACACAAAATCGTTTAAAGAAAACAACAATGTTACTCATGAAGCTGTTGTAAT
>CAMDSN010000034.1 GCA_945907225.1 Flavobacterium psychrophilum
AACGCTCTTTGAAACTTGCCATTTGCTTTAAAATTAAGCAAAACTACTTAATTTAAATAAGGAGTACAAATTCTTTAAGAAGTACTTTGTTATATATTAAAATGAAAACAAGTTGAATTTACTTATCAAACGTAATAAATTATTTTTTCATTAATGTAATAACTTGCTCTGCCAGTTCAGTTCCAATTCGATCTTGAGCTTCCAATGTTGCAGCGCCAATATGAGGTGTTAATGAAATTTTAGGGTGCATTAAAATTCTGATTTCAGGTGTTGGTTCATTTTCAAAAACATCTAAACCGGCAAATAAAACTTTCTCACTATCTAATGCATCAATTAGTGCTATTTCATCAATTATGCCGCCCCGCGAACAATTTACAATACCTACATTCTCTTTCATTAAAGAAAATTCGTTTGTTCCAATAAGGTAACCTCCTTGAGCCGGAACGTGAAGTGTTATGAAATCGGCATTTTTTAGAACCTCTTCTATGGATTGTGTACTTAGCGCTATGTTTATAGATTGGCCATTGAAAAAATCAACTTTTATAATGGCATTTTCTATAAATTTATCTGTTGCAATAACATTCATTCCAAGTCCAAAAGCCATTTTCGCTACAGCTTGACCTATTCTGCCAAATCCAATTATACCTAATTTTTTTCCGCGCAATTCAATTCCGTTAGCATAGGCTTTTTTTAAGTTTTCAAATTTAGAGTCTCCTTCTAAAGGCATATTTCTATTTGAATCATGAAGGAATCGTACACCTGAGAACAAATGAGCAAATACTAATTCGGCTACACTTTCAGAAGAGGAAGCCGGGGTATTAATTACATTTATTCCTTTACTTCGAGCATAATCAACATCTATATTATCCATACCAACGCCACCTCTACCAATGATTTTTAGGGTTGGGCAATTGTCAATAATATCTCTTCGAACTTTAGTAGCACTTCTCACCAAGATTACTTCAATCTTGTTTTCGTTAATATAATTAGCAACTTGTTCTTGTGCAACTTTAGTTGTTATTACTTCAAAACCACCTGCTTCTAATGCTTTAATTCCACTTTTAGAAATTCCGTCATTGGCTAATACTTTCATTTTATTTGTTTTTTGAAATATACAGTAAACTATTTTTGATATCTGTTATTAATATGTTTGAACTATCTTAATTTCCAAATAGTTATGATTTGGATTGACTATTAATTTGTGTTATTTACAATTTTTTCTAATTCTTTCATTACATCCACTAAAACTTGAACACTCTCTAGTGGCAAAGCGTTATACATAGATGCTCGATATCCCCCAACAGATCGGTGGCCTGCCAATCCAGAAATTCCGGCTTCTTTCCACATCATGTCAAAACGCTCTTGGTTTTTTTCGTCAACTAACAGAAATGTTGCATTCATGTTACTTCTATCATTTTGGTTAGCAGTTCCATAAAATAACGGGTTTCTATCAATTTCATTATACAGCAAATTTGCTTTGGCTTCATTATTTTTTTCAATTTCTGAAATTCCTCCCTTATTTTTTAACCATTGTAAAGTGAGAAGACAAGTATAGACAGAAAAAACTGCGGGTGTATTAAACATACTTTCTGCCTTGATATGTTTTTCATAATCAAGAAAACTCGGAATATTTCTACCCGATTTTCCTAGTATTTCTTCTTTTACAATGACCAAAGTGGTGCCCGCTGCTCCCATGTTTTTTTGGGCACCAGCATAAATCAAATCAAATTGAGTAAAATCCAATGTTCTAGAGAAAATATCAGAACTCATATCACATACTATTGGAATATTAGCTTTAGGAAATGATTTCATTTGAGTTCCAAATATTGTATTATTACTCGTGCAATGAAAATAATTAGCATCGGTTGGAATGGAATAATCCGAAGGAATATTATTGTAGTTTTGATCTTTTGAAGAGGCTACAACAATGGTTTCTCCAAATAATTTTGCTTCTTTTATTGCATTATTTGCCCAAGTCCCCGTGTCTAAGTATGCAGCTTTGCCGTCAACTTTCATTAAATTAGAGGGAACCATCAAAAATTCTAAACTTGCACCCCCATGAAGAAATAATGCTTGGTATCCTTTCCCTTCAAGACCTAAAAGCTCTAAGGCCAAAGCCCTAGCTTCATCCATAATTTTTATAAAATCTTTACTTCGATGGGAAATTTCTAATAACGATAAATTAGAATTATTGAAATTTAAAACGGCTTGAGCAGATTTTTCAAAGACGTCTTGAGGTAAAATACATGGACCTGCGCTGTAATTGTGTTTTTTCATGATATATAACTTCAATAAATGAAATGCAAATTTCGGAAACTAAATTGTACTAATTGATTTCGTATTTTAATGGCATGCTAGGTTATTATCAACGAAAACGATATTGTTTATAAGAATTAAAATAAACTCAGAGTGAGGTTAAAAAGCTTAATGTATCAACATTATCGGCATAATCCCAAAGATTTGGTTTTTGTGTTTGGCCAAAAGGGATTGAGTTTTCAATTTTATTATTAGAAACAATACATTGCAATTGTTCAGTACGATTTTTTAACTCAATTTGAACATCTGAAAGGGTATCGTAAAATTCGTAAAAAACTGATGAGATAGGAGAGGCGTAGCTTGAGTCTTCTTTTAAGGTCAAAAATTCATTGTCTAATAGTTTAAAATTACTCATCAAAAAAACAGCTTTGTTGTAATCGTAATTATTTGAATATTTTTCATAAAAAATTACCTCTTTAAATTCATAGATTGCATTAAAAAAGGCTTCAAAATTATAACCTTTAGGCACAAATAGCTTTGAAACATTTCTACAACCTAAACCAAAATACCTGAAAATATCTGAACCTAAATTTACTAAATCTTCATGGGATTCATTTCCGTCTAAAACAGCAACAGAATTTCTATTTTTACGAATAATATTAGGCTTGTTTTTAAAGTAAAACTCAAAATAGCGTGCTGTGTTATTGCTTCCGGTAGCAATTACTGCATCAAAATTCTCTAATTTACCATCAGTAAATTGAATAAAATCCGATAAATTTGAATTGCAATGAATGAGATAGTTGGCTAAAAATTTGATTAAATAGTGATCATTTGATGACGTCTTTACTTGTGCCTTATTTCCTGAAATCAATACACAAATAAAATCGTGAAATCCAACTAATGGAATATTTCCAGCTAAAATTAATCCAACTGTTTTAGGTTCTCCGGTTGATAGGGTATAAGGAGAAAGCCATTTAGCTAGGTTTTCTTTTGTTAAAGCATCAGCCCAAGATTGAATAGCAAAATATACTTGATCGGGCGTGAACCAGCCATTGTGAGATTGAGAAAGCGTAATTAAATTTTTAAATTCTTCAAAAAACAAATCATTATGTAAGACATCAATTTTTTGATGCTGCTCTTTGAGGTTAAACTGTCTTAAAAAATTTCCTAGTTCAATAAAAGAGGACTCTATGCTATTAGGATCCATTTAGATTTGGATATAAAGTGATTAGATTGTAATTTTGTACAAAATTAATTAAAAAAAATACTATGGCAATCATTATAACAGACGAATGTATTAATTGTGGTGCTTGTGAACCAGAATGTCCTAATACTGCAATCTATGAAGGTGCTGATGATTGGCGCTATAAAGATGGAACTAAATTAAAGGGGGTAGTTGTTTTGCCAGACGGTACTGAAATTGATTCTAATGCTGCGCAAACGCCAATATCTGATGATGTATACTATATTGTTCCAGGAAAATGTACTGAGTGTAAAGGGTTTCATGATGAACCTCAATGTGCTGCGGTTTGTCCCGTAGATTGTTGCATCCCAGATGTTAATCATGTTGAAAGTGAAGAGACATTAGTAAACAGACAATCTTTTTTACACAACGAATAATATTTTATTTCAATTTATCGAGATGATGTTGTCTCTGATTTAATTTTAAATTTTCCTTTTGCACTGTATGGATACATTTTTTTGTGTATTTGTATCATTTGAGAAGGATCATTATCTTCAAAATCAGTTATAGGTAATTTCACATTATTGTAAATAGAATAGCCTCCATAATTGCTAGGCAGATTTTCTGCAACTTCCCATTTTCCTCCTATTTTGTAATGGTATATCAATTCAAGATTGTCAAAATAAGCTTCTAGATTAGGAAAGTAATAATAACGTACGACGCAATTTGTTTCTGGGTCGATTGGTAATTTACTACTATCTTTTGGTGTTGTTTGGGCTTTTAATTGATAAAGATTAAAAAGCAACACGAAACAAATTAAGTTTTTAAATGATTTCATATTTAAAGTATTTATTTGTTACAATTTATAGTTAAAAACTAAAAATCAAGTCACAAATATATTAAATACAAATTAAAAAAATCAGTTTAAATGCATAAAAAATCGATAAAATATATAAACAAAAGTATTTTTGTAGGTTTAAATTTACTTTTAGATTTATTAATCTGTAAACTCTTTATTTTCATGTTTGGGTTTTAATATAGAAATTCCCTTTTGTAGTAAAAGATTATTTGGATAGGTAATTTGCTCTCCTGATTCGGTTTTTAAATAAACATAAAATGCTTTAATGTCTTCTATTTCTGCCTGTATAGTAAAATCTTTATCGTGAATATATATAATGTCTCCAATTCGGAATGGAAAAAAGAAAAACAGAATAATTCCAGAAGTTATATTACTTAAAATCGACCATTGCGCAAATAGCGCCACACCTACTACAGTTGTTATGGATGATAAAGTAATTAAAATGTCTTTTTTTTGTACCCCCCATATAATTATTACTGTGAAAAGTGCAATAATATTAATGAGAAGATGTACGTATTTCACTACCATGTTTGTTCTATTTTCCATGATATAAGCAACCTTGGCATATCTCCTTATTAATTTAGCAGAAATTATTCTAAGAAAAATGATAACTATAAGTAGTATGCCTGTTGCAATGATTTCCATTGTGAAAGTTCTTAAAAATGTCATGTCAGTTTTTTATTTATGGATGTAAAAATATATTGGGTATTGTTGTGTTTAAAAAATATTATTTGTTCAATTTATTAATTACATTCATTAAAGTTATGAGTTAAAAATTGATACACCTTTTCAGTTGGCAAGCCAACAACATTAGTGTATGATCCTTCAATTTTTGATATCCCAATTAGTCCAATCCAGTCTTGTATTCCATACCCACCTGCTTTATCAAAGGGCTTGTAGGTACTAATGTAATAATGAATTGTTTCATCGGATAATTTATTAAATGTTACTTTAGTGATGTCATGAATTAGGGTTGTTTTTGATGTAGTTTTAAAGCAAACAGATGTAATTACCTCATGTGTTTGGTTTGATAAGGTTTTTAGTATTGAAACCGCATCATCATAATCTTTTGGTTTTCCTAAGGCAACATTATTAAGCCACACAATTGTATCACTTGTAATTAAGAGTTCACCCGACTCAATTTCACCATCAAATGCATTAGCTTTTAATTTGGCTAAATAATTGGTAATTTCCACGCTTGTTAAATGATCTGGATAAATTTCTTCAATATTTTTCAATCGGACTTCAAAATCTAGTCCCATGTCTGAGAGAAATTGTTTCCTTCGTGGAGATCCGGAAGCTAATATTATTTTGTATCCTTTGAGTTTATCATTTAACATTGTATTTGATGTTTAAATTAATCATGAGAATTGATAGAATACCAAAAAATATAATCCACTTTAAGACCTTACTAATGAATGAAAACTGAGCTTTTTCTTTTGCTTGCCATACTTTCACAGCAACAAATATTAATGGAGCTACAATAAAAACGAAAGCGTAAACAACCGAATAATACAATTTAGTTACTACCATATTTTTATAAATATAAGCTAGTAAAAGGAGTAAAGCACCGCTAGTAAGTAAACTGGCTATCTTTGTTGTTATTGCATTACCTAATGCAATGGGTAATGTATTCATTCCGTTATTTTTGTCGCCTTCAATATCTTCCATGTCTTTAATTAATTCACGTATGAAATTAATTATAAAAGTAAAAATGGCATAGTCAATTAGAATTGAAAATAGAAGTCCCATTTTTGCTTGATTTTCTATATAAGTTGTGGGTAAAAGATCAAATAATCCAATTATGACAACACTAAATGAAAGTAAAAGGGCAACAATGATATTACCAATAATTATCATTTGTTTCAGGGTGGTTGCATACATATACAACGTAGCTGATATTATGATAAAGACACCGGCAAAGCTGGGTTTTTGAATTACATTTGCTAAATAATATCCGATACAAACACCAATAATATTTAGAGCAAAATATAAATTATAGGCGTTTTTTTCTGAAATAATTTGACTGGCTATTACATTTTCTTTTTTATTGTCGTAATCGGTTTCTTGGTCAAAAATATCATTGATAATATAACCAGCGGCAGCTATTAATATAGTTGCTAATACTAATAGACCATATTGCCAATCTGAAAGTGATAAAACGATATTGTTCTGAAATTTTAAAAAGCCATAACGAAAAAGCAACTGCATAAAAGCAAGCAGCAGAAGGTTTTGGTAACGTATTAGTTTTAGGTATTTCATATAAAAGTGTTCAGTATTAAGATTTTAGTATTCAAATTAGTTTTCAGTCACAGTTTTTCTGCGTACTGAGACTGTTTACTGCGACTAATCATGCTTTCCATTATAATACATATGCCATTTTCCTTGAACTTTCATGACTTGTTCAATTATTTCTCTAACAGCACCTTTTCCGCCGTTTTTATGTGAAATATATTTAGAAATAGCTTTAATTTCTTGAGCGGCATCTTGGGGGCATGTTGGGAGTCCAACTAATTTCATTACATGAAAATCAGGAATATCATCACCCATGTACAAAACATGCTCCGGGTTAATATGGTACAATTCGATATACTCTTTAAAAGTTTCTACTTTATTTGGTGCTGCCAAATGAATATCTGTGATCCCTAAATTTTTTAAACGAATACGAACACCTTCATTATTACCGCCCGAAATAATGCAAACATTATAACCAGATTCAATTGCTGCTTTCATGGCAAATCCGTCTCGAATGTTCATGGTACGAAGCATTTCTCCATTGGGTGTTATGTGTACCGTACTGTCTGTTAAAACTCCGTCAACATCAAAAATAAATGTTGTAATGTTGTTTAGTAATTCTTTATAACTTATTTCCATTATCAATTATAGATTTGGTTAGCAATTTATAAATTTCTTTTTGGTTGTCGTTTGTTAAAAAATCCAAATGTGTTTTTAAAGTACCAGTGTCCTTTCTAATAGCCGGACCGGTTTGTGCCATAGCGGGAGAAAGTAGCATGATTTTATTTGCTGTTTCTTGAATTAATGGTTTTAAAATTTCAAAGGATAAATTATTTAGATTACAAATATCATTACCTATGGTATACATATAATTTGTAAAATTACAAACATAGACTGCCGCAACATGAAGTGATAACCGTTGTTTAGCATTGATTCTATGGACTGAATTTGAAATTGCATGAGCCACACATTCGAGAGTTTTGTAATCGTTTTCGTTTTGAGCTTCAATGCAAATCGGAATAGTTTTAAAATCAATTTCTTTGGATTTTGAAAACGTTTGTAGTGGATAAAAAACTCCAGTTCTATTCTTGTTTTTTAATGCCTCTAAAGAAAAAGTTCCAGAGGTATGGACGATTAGTTGAGAAGTAAAAGGTAATTCTTGGTAAACCAAATCAATAGCGCCATCGGTTACGGCAATAATTACTACATCTACTGGAATGAAATTTTTATAATTGGAGAAAATTTTGTCAGAAGAGATTAGGTTTAAAACTGTTTTTTTATTTCTAACAAATATTTGAACTAATTCAATATCAGTGTTTAGACTGAACACTTTAATCAAATGTTGTGCAACATTTCCAGAACCAATTATAGATACTCGAATCATGCCGTAAATTTATCGAAATTAAATTTCATTTAAAAGGTAAAATGAAAGAAATACACAAGTCTTAAAAATGTGCTAAAACTCAAAATAAATGAACTCCAAATCTAATTTTTAACTTATTTTTGTACCACTTAAAAAGAGCTATTCCAAGGCATGAAAAAAAAAATATACTCGATTTTATTCTCCAGCCGTTTAATGGCAATTTTATTTTTATGTTTTTCGGTATCTATGGCAGTAGGAACCTTCATAGAACGTAAATATAACACTGATACCGCAAGAATTCTGATTTACAACGCTAGTTGGTTTGAGGCAATAATGCTCTTTTTTGTTATAAATTTTGCTGGAAATATTAAGCGGTATCAATTATACAAAAAAGAAAAATGGGCCACTTTAATTCTACATTTATCTTGGATTTTCATAATTATTGGAGCATTTGTAACACGTTATATAAGTTTTGAGGGTATGATGCCAATTCGTGAAGGAGCTGTTTCGAACCAGTTTTATTCTGAAAAAAATTATTTGAATGTTTTTGTAGATGGAATGCATGATGGTAAAATGATGCGCAGGGTATTTGAAAAGTCACTTTTACTCTCCCCAGTTACCAACAATCAAATTTCAATTTCAGATAAGTTTGATTCCATTCCGTTCGAAATAAATTATAAGAATTTTGTGCTGGATGCTAAAGAATCAATAAAAGAGTCAGCTGATGGTGATATATATTTGAAGTTAGTTGAGTCGAGTGGCGGCACTCGTCATGAACACATGCTCAAATCGGGAGAGATTCAATCCATACATAATGTTTTGTTTGCGCTAAATAAGCCAACAAAAGGGGCTATAAATATCAATACAGTTAATAATACCATTTCATCCCCATTTGATGGAGAATTCATGCGAATGGCAGATAAGTTAAAAGGAAAAGTCACAAAAGATTCTATTCAATCGTTAATGTATCGTTCATTGTATAATGTGGGTGGGGCACAATTTGTAATTCCGGATCAACCAAAAAAAGGAGTCAAGTCCTATATTTCAAGTGGTGATTATAAAGCTAAAAATGGAGAAGACGCACTTACTCTCTCAATAAAATCAGAAGGAAAGGAAAAAGAAGTGACACTACTTGGATCTAAAGGAAAACAGGGTGAGCCTACAATAGTAAAACTTGGCAGTTTGGAGTTTACTTTTAGTTATGGAAGTAAGGTTTATACCTTGCCATTTGGAATCAAGCTAAACGATTTTATAGCTCAAAAATATCCTGGAACTGAAAAAAGTTATTCTTCTTTTGAAAGCAAAGTGACTATTTTGGATTCTATAAAACCATATGATACAAGAATCTACATGAACCATATTTTAGATCACAAGGGGTATCGTTTTTTTCAAGCCTCCTTTGATCCTGACGAAAAAGGTACTGTTTTGTCAGTAAACCATGACTTTTGGGGGACAACAATTACATATATTGGTTATTTTTTACTGTACTTCGGCATGTTAGCAATTTTATTTACAACAAACACCCGATTTGATGATTTAAGAAGAAAATTAGACGCCATAAAATTGAAAAAGTCTAAACTAGCAGTTCTTATTTTTTGTTTTTTATCGTTTTCAATGGCCGGACAAAATCAAGGAAAACATACCGCTAAATCACCTTCGGTAAAAGAAATAGATTCATTTATAAATGCTAATAAAGTTTCAGAAAAGCATGCCGCACAATTCAGCAGACTTGTAATTCAAGACGACGGTGGTAGAATGAAACCAGTAAATACCTTTTCATCAGAGTTGTTAAGAAAAGTGAGTCACAATGATCGTTATAAAGAAATGAACTCTGATCAGGTTTTTATTTCAATGTCACAATTTCCATCGGCATGGTTTGAAGTTCCGCTGCTGTACATTAAAAGTGGTAATGATAGTATTCGAAAAATATTAGGGATTAATTCGGAGGCTAAATATGCTACCTTCAGGTCTTGTTTTGATGAAATGGGTAATTATAAATTATCTCCTTATTTAGATGAAGCCTACAAGGCCGCGAATCCAAACAAATTTGAAAAAGATTTTGTAGAAACTGATAAAAAAGTTAATTTATTAAATGCGGCACTAAGCGGAAAAATACTTCGATTGTTTCCTATACCCAAAGACTCAAATAATAAATGGGTTTCCTTTTTAGAAATTAATCACAGAACAGGAACTGCACTAGACACTATTCGAATGGTATTGCCAATTTATTTTGAAGCACTTAGGGAAGCGAGTCAGAATAAAAATTATACAAAAGCCAATTCTTATTTGGTTGGAATTGAAAACTATCAAAAGAAATTTGGAAAAGCCGTCCGTCCAAGTGAAAAAAAGATAGAATATGAAATATTGTATAATAAATACGATGTTTTACAAAAGTTGCCCTATTGGTATTTGATTGCGGCTAGTTTGTTGTTTTTATTTATTATAATTGGAATCTTTAAAGACAGGAAATGGATTGCGTATACCGTTAATGCTTTACATGTTATAATTGGACTCTTATTTACCTTACATACTGTAGCTTTACTCTTCCGCTGGTATATTTCCAATCATGCACCTTGGAGTAACGCTTATGAAGCAATAGTTTATGTGGCTTGGTCCACTATGTTTTTTGGACTTGCGTTCGCTTGGAAGTTAAAATTTGAACCTTCCCTGAAGTTTCTAGGATCTGTATTATTTGGTATTTATTATAAAAGCAGTTCTAAATTAACGGTTGCTGCCTGTAGTTTTGTGTCTGCTATGATATTAACGGCAGCCTATGCAAATTGGATAGATCCAGAAATTGCCAATCTGCAACCTGTGTTAAATTCCTACTGGTTGATGATTCACGTGGCGGTAATTGTAGCAAGTTATGGACCTTTTGCCCTTGGCGCAATTCTAGGATTTGTTTGTTTATTGTTAATACTGTTTACAACCAAAAATAACAAAGCCAAAATGGAATTAAACATTAATGAATTAACAGTTATCAACGAAATGGCGCTAACCGTAGGTCTAGTAATGTTAAC
>CAMDSN010000035.1 GCA_945907225.1 Flavobacterium psychrophilum
CATCTCCCATTTTTCGAATTTGTTGTTAATAATGTTGATTGTAAAAGTTTCAACGGTATACTTTTAGTGGTTAGTTTATTGGTTTTAATGCTTTTGTTAAACGCATTAGTATTTTTTATATTTTTCTACATATCACGGTATTTAGGAAAATTCTTGTTAGTTACATTTTTTATTATAAATTCAATTGCAATCTATTTCGTAACTACATATAGTGTTATTTTAGATGAGAGTATGATTGGAAATGTGCTCAATACTAAATTTGAAGAATCAAGTAGTTTTTTTTCATTTAAATTAATTGTTTATCTCATACTTTTTGGAATTCTTCCTAGTATTTATATTTTATATGTTCAAATAATAAATGTCCCTTTTAAAAGGTTTGCAAGTATTTTTTCTATTACACTTCTGTTAATTCTCGGCTTAGTTGCAATAAATGCTAGTAACGTACTTTGGATTGATAAAAATTCGAAAATTCTTGGTGGTTTGGCAATGCCATGGTCCTATACAGTAAATATAACCCTGCTTAAAGTTCATGAATCCCAAAAAAACAGGAAAGAAATTTTATTGCCAAATGCTGTTATTAAAGATGAAGAAAAGTCGGTTGTCGTTTTGGTCATAGGCGAATCAGCGAGAAGTGCTAACTTTTCATTGTATGGGTATACTAAAAACACAAATCCCTTACTCTCCCGACAATTAAATTTATTTCATTTTAATGCTACCTCAGGAGCAACATATACTACAGCCGGAGTAAAATGTATTTTAGAACATGAGAATTCTAATGATTTATATGAAATTTTACCAAACTACCTCTACAGAAATAATGTTGAAGTTATTTGGAGAACAACCAATTGGGGCGAACCGCCAATTCATATAAAAAAGTATCAAAATAGAGATTCATTACAAGCGAATTACAAAGGTAATTATTCAAAATATGATGAAATATTGCTATCAAACCTAAAGGATGAAATTAGAAACGCAAAGAAAAATAAAATTTTAGTTGTATTACATTCAAGCACAAGTCATGGACCGACTTATAGTACCAAATATCCTAAATTATTTGAAAAATTTCAGCCGGTTTGTAATAGTGTAGAACTTGGGAAATGCACACAAGCAGAATTGATGAACGCCTACGATAACACCATTGTGTATACTGATTTTATATTGTCTAAACTTATTGATGATTTAAAAGAATTAAAAGAGTATAAAAGTTCTATGATTTTTGTATCAGATCACGGCGAATCTTTGGGAGAAAATAATTTATACATGCATGGATTACCTTTGAGTATAGCTCCAAAAGAACAATATGAAATTCCATTTATAGTATGGCTATCAGATAGTAGTGCGAAAAAAGTTAAAAACAAGAAAACTATTAATCAAAATTATGTTTTTCATAGTGTCTTAAATTTTTTAAATATTCAAAGCCCTATATACAATGAGGAATTTAATATTTTTAAATCTAAATAATTGCATTTATTACAAGCTAATATTAATGAAAATATCTATTTTCAAGAGCGCTATTAAATTTTGATATTACACTTTATAAAGTATTCCTTTCGTATTTTTTTTTACTATTTTTGAATGTTTTTTAATCGTTTCTAATTCCCGAAAAATTGTGTGTTAATCATTCAATTTCAAAAAGTATCAAATGAATTACTTACTACCTCTGTTATCAGTTATTTTCGGTTATTTAATTGGGCTATTTCTTAAACCCAATGACAAACAAAACTTGAAATTGCTTTTGGCTTTTAGCGGTTCATTTTTATTATCATTAACAGTTTTAGATTTACTTCCTAAGATTTATACAGACAAATCTATAAATATGGGCATTTTCATAATGCTTGGTATTTTGTTTCAAATTATTTTAGAATTCTTTTCCAAAGGCGCTGAACACGGGCATGTTCATGCCCATGGGAAAATGACCCAAATGCCATGGGCCTTGTTTATAAGTTTATGTTTGCATGCATTTTTAGAGGGCTTTCCAATTGAAAAACATCATGATTTAGCCTATGGGATTGCAATTCATCATTTGCCAATAGCGATTATTTTAACGACTTTTTTCATAAATGCGCAGTTAAACAAATGGGTAGTTGGCGTATTTATGATTTTCTTTTCCATAATGACTCCTCTAGGAACCTTATTTTCAAGTTTACTACCAGCAGTTCAACAATTCCAAAATCAAATAACTGCAATCGTGATTGGTATTCTCTTTCATATTTCCTCAACTATCATTTTTGAGAGTAGTGAAGGCCACAAATTTAATATAGCCAAAGTCTCAATCATTATTATGGGGATTCTGTTAGCGATCTTTTTATAAAATTAGTAACTTTGATTTTTTAAATTTGTTATTCAATATGAGCTTTACCAAGACAACCGAAAAATCCTCTCATTATGAACATTTGGAAAAAATGCCTATTAGTGAATTGTTGTTTCATATAAATAATGAAGACAAAACGGTACCCCTTGCAATTGAAAAAATATTACCTAAAATAGAAGTTCTAATTTCTGTTATTGTTGCAAAAATTAAATCAGGTGGAAGGTTATTTTATATTGGAGCAGGCACTTCGGGAAGATTAGGAATTGTTGATGCCTCCGAATGTCCGCCAACATTTGGTGTTCCATTTAATTTGGTAAACGGAATTATTGCTGGAGGTGACAAAGCAATTAGGAGAGCAGTAGAAAATGCTGAGGATGATATCTCACAAGCTTGGTTAGATTTGATGGAACACAATATAGCCAAGAACGACGTTGTTATTGGCATCGCAGCATCTGGAACTACACCTTATGTTATTGGTGGTTTAAAAAAGTGCAATGAAAATTCTATAACAACAGGATGTATAACCTGTAATGAAGGTAGCCCACTGTCACTTGAAGCTAATTATCCATTAGAAGTAGTCGTGGGACCTGAATTTGTTACAGGTAGCTCTAGGATGAAGGCTGGAACTGCTCAAAAATTAGTGTTAAATATGATCTCTACAGCAACCATGATTCAATTGGGAAAAGTAAAAGGAAATAAAATGGTTGATATGCAACTTAGTAATGACAAATTAGTAGATCGTGGTGTAAAAATGATTATGAACGAAATTAATTTAGACTATAAAAAAGCTTCAGAATTACTTCATCAATATGGAAGTGTAAGAACTGCCTTGGACAACTACTTAAATAATAAATCATGAAAAAAATATTTATTGTACTCAGTTTTTTTTTAAGCTTAATTTCTTTTTCACAACAACTCACTCTAGAAATTAACACCACTACTCCACTCCGATTAGAGAATGGTAAAATCTATCAAAATGACACCCAGATTCCCAGTTTTCAGTTAAAGAAAATATTTGCATCAAATCTCCGTTCGTATCATTTATTTAAAAGAGCAAAATCAAAAGAAGCATTAGGCGGTGCACTCCTTGCGATTGGTTCCACACTATGTGTAATTGATTTAGCTTTGGGTTTGAAATATCCAACAGGGCTTTCTTATGCGGGTATAGGTGCTGTAGCAATTTCAATCCCTATTCTAAGCGGAAGGTCCAAAAAAATTGAAGAAGCTGTTAATACGTATAATGCAGACTTAAAAAAGACAACTTTCCTAAACCAAAATTTTGATTTCAATTGTGTTGCAAACAGAAATGGAATTGGCGTTGAATTTAAATTTTAAATTTAGATGAACAGAAAAATACTTGACAAAGGAATACGAAATTTGTTAATAGCTCTACCACTACTGTTTATTGGTCCTAGTATTATTTATAACGCTTGGATAAATAAACAAAATATTTGGCACTATTTAGTTTTGGCTATAGGTATATTGTTATCCTTTTTAGCGGTTTATTTTTTGTTTAAAGGGGTTCAAAAACTAACGGATTCTATTTTTGAAAAATAAACATTTACAGTGTATAATATTTAACTCGTGTCAAAAAGCGTGATAATCAAATGAAGAAAATTTTATTTTTCCTTTTTATTTTTATTTTAATGTCTTGCAACAACCATGAAAGAAATTGCAGCGATTTTAAAACTGGTAAGTTTGAGTTTGTACAAGTAGTAAATGGGAAAAAAGAGGTTTCAATATTTATTAGAACTGATAAAATTCAAATAGAAACCTACAAGAAAAAGACAGACACCGCAACGGTTCGTTGGGTAAATGACTGTGAGTTTATTTTGCAAAAACTACATCCAAAAAATAGAAAAGAACAACGTGCAATAAGCATTAAAATTTTATTCACAGAGAAAAATAGTTATACTTTCGAATATTCATTTGTTGGCAGTAATGAAAAACAACGTGGAAAAGTGACAAAACTAGACTAAATCAAAATTAAAAATAAATAATGGAAATTTTATTCACACCCGATGCACTTATCGCATTACTTACACTTACTTTTCTTGAAATAATTCTTGGTATTGACAATATTGTATTTTTATCTATTATTTCAGGAAAATTAAAAGAAAAAGATCAACCAAGGGCTAGACGGATTGGACTAATTTTAGCTATGGCATTTCGAATAATTTTATTATTTGGAATTACTTGGGTACTTGGTTTACAAGACACTCTATTCAAATTAGATTTTAATTTTTTTACTGCTAAAATAACAGGTCAAAGTTTAATAATTTTAGGTGGTGGAATATTTCTTCTCTATAAATCAGTAACCGAAATCCATCATAAAATGGAAGGAGTTGAAGAAAGCAAAACTGGAAAAGCTAGTAATTCTATTGCCTCGGCTATACTTCAAATTGCATTGTTAAATATTGTATTTTCTTTTGATAGCATATTAACTGCCGTAGGAATGATTAGTATGAAAGAACCAATTGAAGGTGGCTTTGGATATAATGGGGCATTAGTAATCATGATTTTATCAGTTGTGATTTCAATTATTATAATGATGATATTTGCAGGAAGGGTATCAAAATTTGTTAATGAGCACCCAACTATTCAAATTCTTGGATTATCGTTTTTGATTTTAATTGGAGTAATGCTTATTGGCGAAGGAGCGCATTTAGCACATTTTAAATTTGGTAATGATGTTGCAGTAGGATCCATCCCAAAAGGCTATTTGTATTTTGCCATTTTCTTCTCCTTGTTCGTTGAATTTTTAAATTTGAGAATGACAAAAAAAAGAAACCCTGTTAAACTAAGGAATAATAAAATTATTGAAAAAGTAAAAACAAACGAGGAGTTTGTTGAACAAACTAAATAAATAAGTAAGACTATTATTCTATTGCTATATCTAATCTTACTATTAAGTTGGACTCATGAGTGAAAATAAAAAACACATCAATTACTCAAAGTAAAATAATTTTTTAAAATGATTAAATTTAGTTTTTTTCTCTTAATAGTATTTATTTCAATGAACACAAATCAATGTAAATCAGAGACAGAAACTTTTTCACTTACTATCCCAAAAAAGGGATTTGAAGTTGTGCAACACTTACCTGTAAATCAAAAAGGGAGAAATAAAAATACGTTATACTTGCCTCCGAGAGAAATTACTAAAAATGAATTCAACACTCATCCACTTAATGAATTTATCGCAAGATTGCATGAAGTTATGATTAAGACTTCAGGAGTTGGAATTGCTGCTAATCAAGTGGGGAAGCGATTGCAAATTTTTATAATAGAAGCTAATGCTGATAATCCAAGATATCAAGTTTTAGGTCCAGTAAATAAACAGGTTTTTATTAATCCCAAAATAACGAAAGTGTCAAAAGAAAAAAAGAATTTTTGGCATGGCTGTCTAAGCGCAAATGGTGAAGACAGAGGAAACGTTGCAACTTATGAATGGATTGAATATCAATCTTTAAATGAGCGAGGTGAAATACAAACCGGAAGGCTAGATGGTTTTGCAGCTGTGATATTTCAACACGAGTTTCGACACTTGATGAATGGTACTTATTTAGACATAGCAAAACAGTTTTTGCCGAAAGCAGTATTAGACAAAAAAATTCAATCGGGAGAATTGCCATTTTTTGAAATAACATCAGACACACTCCCCTTATTAATTGGTGATTATACGGTTGGAAAATCAATTACAGAATACCATTCTAAGTGAATTAAATAGAATGTAATACTCTTTTTACTCTAGGGAAAGAGTTATTTGCCCATCTTCATCCGTTTCGGTTATAATGTCATCCACAATATCTGAAACCGTTGATGTTTCAATATCGGTTGCAATTTCAACTTCAGGTTCTTCATAAGGCAATGATTCTAATAAATTGACCTGTTTTATTTTGTCAGTTGATATTTGGTTTCCAAGTGCTTTTATACCTTTTATAGCTATAAAATCTTCTATGTTGATGGTTTGATTATCTTTTTGAATTCCTTTTACTTTATGAAAAACTAACTCAGCAATAGGCCTCCAATCTGTAGTAACAATTTCGAGATTTGATTTTTCGTGTTCGGTAATAAATACCTCTTCTTTATTTTCATTTTCTACTAAAAAGCGTTTTAAAAAGTAACGTTCTTTTTCTCCATCATAATAAATTGCCGAAATAGGTTTCATCGGATTCCATTTTTCCATTACAACAATATCTTCGTCAAAATGAGTAGTCAATTCTGGAATGATAGTTTTTAATTTCCCCGATTGATTAATTATTAATAAACGATCATTAGGCCTAAATTCGCCAAGTAACTCGCCTCTACCGTCAACGTTTAATCTTTGAACGGTATCATCAAACCATACTTTTCTAGGACGCAAAGTAGAAATTCCTTTTTCTTTTAATTCAATTTTCTTAATTGGATATTTGGTAACTGTATTTCCGCGAGAGGCTCTTCCTTTGATAGCAATATCGGCAAAATCCAAATCCCATTTCAATTTTTTGATGCTTCCAACTTGTCGCAATAATACCGTAATTACTTCGGCTTCACCATTCGGGTTATATGAAAAATACAATACTTGAGACCCTGCTTTTTCTTGAGTTAAATCATAAAACTTATCTCGAGTAACTCCCGAAACATTGAAACGCTTGATAAAAGTTGATCCATTTTTACCATCACGGTATATCATATTGTAAATAGTACGCTTGTCGTTCTTATCAAAAACGGCAATATGTATAATGTCTTTGCCCACAAACTTCTTATCGTCAACTTTAGCAATCATTATTTTTCCGTCACGAAGGAAAACAATTACGTCATCAATATCAGAACAATCAGCAACGTATTCGTCTTTCTTTAAACTTGTTCCAAAGAAACCTTCTTCCCTGTTTACGTAAAGTTTGGTGTTTCGCAATGCTACTTTCGTTGCTTCTATATTGTCAAAACTTCTTAATTCTGTTTGACGTTCACGACCTTTTCCATACTTGTCTTTTAGCTTTTGGAAAAAGTCGATAGCAAATTCTATTATATTATTCAAATGATACTTCACTTCATCCATTTCGGCTTCTAGTTTAGCAATCGAATCGTCTGCTTTATCCGAATCGAAACGAGTAATACGAATCATCGGGATTTGTGTCAGTTTTTGTAAATCGTCATCATTAATTTCGCGTACAAACGATTTTAAAAACGGTTTAAAACGGTCATATATATAAACATAAAGCGTCTCTCTGTCAGAATACAATTTAAAATCGATGTACATTTCTTCACGAATAAATATTTTCTCAAGCGTGGAAAAATGCCATTTATTTTCTAACTCATCAAGTTGTATTTCTAATTCCTGTTTTAATAAATCTAATGTTCTGTGGGTTGAAATTTTCAACATATCTGAAACTCCAACAAACAATGGTTTATGGTTTTCGATAACGCAACCTAAAGGAGCAACTGATGTTTCACAAGCGGTAAAAGCATACAACGCATCAATCGTTTTATCAGGAGAAACGCCTGGCGGAAGATGGATAAGAATCTCTACTTCGGCCGCCGTATTGTCTTCAATTTTCTTAACTTTTATTTTCCCTTTTTCATTTGCTTTTAAAATACTATCTATTAGTGTAGAAGTATTGGTTGAAAACGGAATTTGAGTTATAACCAATGTTTGTTTGTCTAACTGGCTAATTTTTGCTCGAACACGAACTCTTCCACCGCGCAATCCATCATTGTAGTTAGATACATCAGCAATACCAGCAGTAGGAAAATCTGGAAAAAGTGCAAAAGGTTTATTCTTTAAAACTTTTATAGAACAATCTATGAGTTCATTAAAATTGTGAGGTAATACTTTTGTTGACAAACCAACTGCAATTCCTTCTGCGCCTTGTGCTAAAAGTAACGGGAACTTAACGGGCAAATTTATTGGTTCTGCACGTCTTCCGTCATAAGACATTCCCCATTCGGTAATTTTAGGCGAATATAAAATGTCATGACCTAATTTTGAAATACGAGCTTCAATATAACGAGAAGCAGCTGCACTATCTCCCGTGAGGATATTTCCCCAGTTTCCCTGCATATCAATAATTAAATCCTTCTGCCCAATTTGCACCATTGCGTCTCCAATACTAGCGTCACCATGTGGATGGTACTGCATCGTATGTCCAACAATGTTAGCCACTTTATTGTAACGCCCATCATCAAGCTCTTTCATGGAATGCATTATACGCCTTTGAACAGGTTTGAAACCGTCTTCAATAGCAGGAACGGCTCGCTCCAAAATAACGTAGGAAGCGTAATCTAAAAACCAATCTTTATACATACCGGTAACTTTAGTTATGGTATCTTCTGAATTAATTTCATCTTGATCATAAAAATGATCACCGGTTGACTTTAGATCTTCAAAACCATCCTGCACTTTGTCTGCAAAAGATTCGTTATTATCGTCTTCGTTGGGAATGATATCTTCTTCTTCGTTATTCATGAATAGTGTCCTTTAAAAACGGGAGTTTATTTTTATTATACATTTTAGTTCTTTTCAACAACATCCAATTCCACTTTCAAATTATTGATAATAAAAACCTGTCTGTCTGGTGTATTTTTACCCATATAAAATTCTAGTAAAGTCTCAATAGAGGTCGCTTTGTCCAGCATAACTGGGTCTAAGCGAATACTTTCACCAATAAAATGTTTGAATTCGTCTGGAGAAATTTCTCCTAATCCCTTAAAACGGGTGATTTCTGGTTTTGGTTTTAATTTTTCTATTGCATCTAAACGCTCTTGAACTGAATAACAATAGATGGTTTCTTTTTTATTTCGAACCCTAAAAAGCGGCGTCTGTAAAATATACAAATGACCGTCTTTAATAAGTTCTGGGAAGAATTGTAAAAAAAATGTAATCAAAAGCAAACGTATGTGCATTCCATCAACATCAGCATCAGTAGCGATTACAATATTGTTGTACCGCAAATCGCCCATATCTTCTTCTATGTCCAGTGCAGCTTGAAGCAAATTAAATTCTTCGTTTTCGTATACAATTTTCTTTGACATTCCATAAGAGTTCAAAGGTTTACCACGCAAACTAAAAACAGCTTGTGTATTTACATCACGACTTTTGGTAATCGAACCAGAAGCCGAATCTCCCTCAGTGATAAAAAGCGTACTCTCTAAACTTCTTGGATTTTTAGCATCTGTCAAATGCACACGACAGTCGCGTAATTTTTTATTGTGTAAGCTTGATTTCTTGGCTCTGTCTTTTGCCAGTTTACGAATTCCGGAAAGTTCTTTTCGCTCGCGTTCGGCTTGTAGAATTTTACGTAAAAGTAAATCGGCAACTTCGGGATTTTTATGTAAATAGTTATCAAGTTTAGTTTTAATAAAATCATTTACAAACGTGCGCACCGATGGCCCTTTCGGACCAATATCTGTTGATCCAAGTTTGGTTTTGGTCTGACTTTCAAAAATGGGCTCTTCTACTTTTACAGCAATAGCTGAAACAATAGATTTACGAATATCAGATGCTTCAAAAGGTTTGTTGTAAAATTCTTTTATGGTTTTAACAATTGCTTCTCTAAAAGCACCCAGGTGCGTACCTCCTTGAGTAGTGTTTTGACCATTTACAAACGAATGGTATTCTTCTGAGTATTGCGATTTACTGTGTGTTAAAGCGATTTCAATATCATCACCTTCTAAGTGAATCACCGGATATTGCATATCGTCTTCTGTAATCGTTTCTTCTAATAAATCTTTTAATCCAAATTCGGAGAGGTATTTTTCACCGTTATAATAAATCGTTAAACCGCGATTTAAGTAACAGTAGTTTTTGAGCATCTTGATAATATACTCATTACGGTATTTATAGTTTTTGAAAATCGTTTCATCGGCAACAAAAGAAACTTTGGTTCCTCTTCGTTTAGTGGATTCGATTACCTCTTCTTCAATGGTTAGATTTCCGGCAGAAAACTCAGCTGCTTTTTGTTGGTTGTCACGAACTGATTCTACACGGAAATAGTTCGACAACGCATTAACGGCTTTGGTTCCGACTCCATTCAAACCAACTGATTTCTTAAAAGCTTTCGAGTCGTATTTTCCACCTGTATTCATTTTGGAAACCACGTCCACCACTTTTCCTAATGGAATTCCACGACCGTAATCGCGAACGGTAACCATTTTGTCTTTGATGGTGACTTCGATTACTTTTCCGGCGCCCATTACAAACTCATCGATACAGTTGTCGATTGTTTCTTTTAGAAGAATGTAGATTCCATCATCCGGAGAAGAGCCATCACCGAGTTTTCCGATGTACATTCCAGGTCGCATTCGGATGTGTTCCTTCCAATCTAATGAGCGTATATTATCTTCGGTATATTGATTTTGTTCTTGCATTTTTTAGGTAACGAATTGGCGCTAATATAGACAAATCGATTCATTTTTGGAATGATCATTATCAAAGTTATTAAGAATAATATTGACAACTAAAATAAAAAGATAATTTAAAAATAGTTAAGGTAGAAAATCAAAATGCAAGCTATTTTGAGAT
>CAMDSN010000036.1 GCA_945907225.1 Flavobacterium psychrophilum
CACAATGAAATTAATTTCCCAGACTCGTCAGTAATTTTTATTTCCCACAGATGAATACTTCTGCCTTGATGAACAATTTTAGCAGTACAATATACTGTGCCTTCACGTTTACTTTTTAAATGATTAGCTGAAATTTCAATCCCGCGTGCTTCCTGTTTTTCTGGATTAATAAACAACATTGACGCAGCACTCCCAACACTTTCCGCCAAAGCCACTGTAGCGCCACCATGAAGTATTCCCATGGGTTGATGTACTCTTGAATTTACGGGCATTTTTGCAGTTAAGAAATCAACTCCAGCATCGATGTACTCTATTTCGAGTGTTTCCATTAAAGTTCCTTTACACCAATCATTACAAAGCTTAAGGATTTTATTTTTATCGAATGTCATATTTTTTTTGGTAAAAATAATACTTATTTGTAACAAATGGGAATCCAATTGCAATTGAAAATCAATACAACAACATAACTATCATTTGAACGTTATATTTTTTTAATTTTAATTTTTTAAATTATTACTTACATTTACCCAAATAATCATGCACATGCGTAAAATCATTTTTCTCCTTTTTGTTGGATTGATAATTTCGATGAGCTCTTGCCGTGAAGATTTTGTATTTGAGCCTAGCACCGGAGATTTAAAGTTTTCAAGAGACACCATATATTTGGATACCGTTTTTTCCAATATCGGCTCTAGCACATATACTTTAAAAGTTTATAACACAAGTGATAAAGACATCAAAATACCAACGATAAGCTTAGCTAAAGGCGTAGGGACAAAATATAGAATGACTGTTGATGGAATGACAGGCTATGAAAACAGGGTTTTCCGTGACGTAGAATTGCTGGCAAAAGACAGCATGTATATTTTTATAGAAACCACCGCAGGAATTGGAGATGCCAATCTTTCGGATTTCCTTTATACAGACCAGATAGAATTTGACAGCGGTGCTAATTTGCAAAAAGTAGAATTGGTAACGCTAATTCAGGATGCCTACTTTATTTTTCCAAATAAACAAAACGGTATTACTGAAACCATTCCAATTGGCTTTAACGAAGATGAAACTGTTCTGGAAACCAATGGACGAAACCTAAGTCACAATCATCCAGATAATGGAAATGAATATTCATTTAATACAGACAAACCCTATGTGATATATGGCTATGCTAGTGTTCCTAACGGAGAAGTTTTAACTATTCCCGGAGGTGCGAGAGTTCATTTTCATGATGGTTCTGGGTTGGTTATTCAAGAAGGGGGAACTCTAAATATTGCTGGCTCAACATCTGTTACAGCTGCGTTAGAAAATGAAGTTATTTTTGAAGGGGATCGATTAGAACCAAGCTTCTCCGATGTACCTGGTCAATGGGGGACTGTTTATCTTAGACAAGGAAGTGTCAATAATAACATTAAAAATTTAACGTTAAAAAATGCTGTTGTAGGACTATTAATAGAAAACAATTCTGGAACAATGACAATTGAAAATACACAAATTTATGATTGTTCTAATGTTGGAATTTTGGCAAGAGCAGCAGCTATTGAGGGAAAAAACATAGTGATAAATACCGCAGGTGTAGCTACATTGGCATGTACCTTAGGCGGAAGTTATGAATTTAAACATTGTACTTTTAATAATAACTGGGGCAGTTCAAAACAAGTTGCAGTTTTGGTTGACAATTTCTATAAAGATGCAAACGACGTCGAAGTACCCTACGTCTTGGAACAAGCCAATTTTAGAAATTGTATTATTTTTGGTTCTAATCAAGTGGAATTACTCATAAATAAAAGTATAGTTAATCCAGAGGTTAATTGGACAACACCCATTTTCAGCAAATGTCAGATTAAATTTAATAATACGAACAACCAATTCACCAATAATCCCAATTATAGTTTTATAAACGACACCAATGAAATTATAAAAAACGGTGTTGCAGATTTCCAAAACATAATTAAAAACAAACTTGTTATTGGTGAACTTTCCAATGCTAAAGGATTTGGAGAAGATGTTGGAGTTCCCTTTGATATATTAGGAAATGCCAGAAATTCGGTGTTTGATTTGGGAGCCTATAATTCTATTATTTTTCCGGCTGATTAATAAATTTAGAATCTATATATTAGCAACACTTGTCAAAAATGTTGAAAACTACTTTTAAAAGTATCTGCAACATATTTTGTGCATCCTCCATTTTGCCTTAAATTTGTGCAACAACAACTAAAACCGAGGCAAACTTAATTCTACGGGGCGCAGCGGAAATAAATCACAATACAAATGATTCATTTCTTCGGAAACGAAAGTACAACTGTTTTTGCTGTTCAAACGCAAGGCAAACTTTCGACAGAAACTATCTCAAAATTAAATTGGTTATTTGCTAACGCCCATAAAATTGAGGAATCCGTACTTACGGATTTTTTTATTGGACCACGAGCCACAATGATAACGCCCTGGAGTACAAATGCAGTTGAAATCACTCAAAATATGGGCATTGAAGGGGTTATAAGAATTGAAGCGTTCTACAGGGTTACTTCAGAATTCAAAGATTTTGACCCAATGCTTTCACAAAAGTATAATGAATTAAGCCAGAGCATATTTGATGTAAATAGCAAGCCTAATCCTATCCTTGAAATAAAAAATATTAGAGAATATAATTTACAAGAAGGATTGGCATTGAGTGAAGAAGAAATAATTTACTTAGAAAATTTATCAAAAAAAATTGAAAGAAATTTAACCGATTCAGAGGTTTTCGGATTTTCGCAAGTTAATTCAGAACACTGCCGGCATAAAATTTTCAATGGAACATTTATAATAGATGGTATTGAAAAAGACAGGTCCCTTTTTAAAATGATTAAGCAAACGTCTGAACTAAATCCGAATGATATTGTATCTGCCTATAAAGATAATGTGGCCTTTATTAAAGGACCACAGGTAACACAATTTGCACCTAAAACTGCAGATAAGGCGGACTTTTATGAAGAATCCGAATTTAATTCCGTTATTTCAATTAAAGCAGAAACCCACAATTTTCCAACAACAGTAGAGCCATTTAACGGAGCTGCAACGGGTTCTGGCGGTGAAATACGTGACAGGTTAGCGGGTGGGCAAGGTTCAATTCCTTTAGCTGGAACTGCCGTTTATATGACTTCTTATTCAAGATTGACAGAAGATCGCGAATGGGAAAAGGGCATGAAAGAAAGACCTTGGCTTTACCAAACGCCAGTGGATATTTTAATTAAGGCCTCAAATGGTGCTTCCGATTTTGGAAATAAATTTGGTCAACCCCTAATTACGGGATCCCTATTAACATTTGAGCAAGAGCAAATAAACAACCAAAATGGAACTACAAGAAAGTTGGGGTTTGATAAAGTTATTATGCTTGCAGGAGGAATTGGCTACGCAAAAGCGGAGCAAGCCAAAAAACAAAAACCAAAAAAAGGGGATAAAATCGTTGTGTTAGGTGGTGAAAATTACAGAATTGGAATGGGAGGCGCCGCAGTTTCTTCAGCAGACACAGGTGCATTTGGGTCTGGGATTGAACTTAATGCCATACAACGTTCCAACCCAGAAATGCAAAAACGAGCTGCTAACACCATTAGAGCAATGGTTGAAAGCAAAGTAAACCCAATTGTTTCCATTCATGATCATGGTGCTGGTGGACATTTGAATTGCCTTTCTGAGTTAATTGAAGAAACGGGAGGTTTGATTGATTTAGACAAGCTACCCATTGGAGACCCTACGTTATCAGCAAAAGAAATAATTGGGAACGAATCGCAAGAACGAATGGGATTGGTCATAGCCAAAGAAGATTATCAAACATTAAAAAAAATTGCAGATCGGGAGCGCGCTCCAATTTATGAGGTTGGTGAAGTAACCGAAAATAATCGCTTTACTTTTCAGAGTAAATCAACTGGCCAAACACCCATGGATTTTGCATTAGAGGACATGTTTGGTAGTTCTCCAAAGGTTTTAATGACAGATAAAACCATAGAATATACCTATACAGAAGTAATTTATAACACTGAAAGAATAGCAGCATATCTAAAGCAATTATTGGAACTTGAAGCGGTAGCCTGTAAAGATTGGCTAACAAATAAAGTAGACCGCTGTGTAGGAGGAAAAGTAGCAAAACAACAATGTGTTGGCCCCTTACAATTACCGCTGAATAATGTGGGTGTTATGGCACTAGATTTTAACGGAAAAGAAGGTATAGCAACCGCTATTGGTCATTCTCCTGTTGCAGCATTAATAGATCCTGTTGCAGGTTCAAGAAATGCAATTGGTGAATCGCTATCAAATATAATTTTTGCTCCATTAAAAGACGGAATAAAAAGCGTTTCACTTTCGGCTAATTGGATGTGGGCCTGTAAAAATGAGGGCGAAGATGCTCGCCTTTATGAAGCTGTAAAAGGATGTGCTGATTTTGCCATTGAGTTGGGTATAAATATTCCAACAGGAAAAGATTCTTTATCGATGAAGCAAAAATATGCTGATGAAGAAGTAATTGCACCCGGAACCGTAATCATTTCTGCAGCTGGAAATTGCTCGGATATAACCAAAGTAATTGAACCCGTATTAAAACAAAATGGTGGTTCTATTTATTATATCAACTTGTCACAAGACAAGTTTAAACTCGGAGGTAGCTCATTTGGACAAATACACAATAAAGTTGGCATTGACTGCCCAACAATAAAAAGTGCTTCTTATTTCAAAAAAGCATTTGACACTATTCAAAACTTAATTAAAGAAAATCAAATAATAGCAGGTCATGATATTGGCTCTGGCGGATTAATCACAACATTACTTGAAATGTGCTTTTCAGATGTTAATTTGGGAGCAAAAATAGATTTGACGGCTTTTACTGAAACCGACTCTATTAAAATTTTATTTTCTGAAAATATTGGAATAGTGATTCAAGCAAAAAATGATTTGATTTTTGAAGCAGCATTTAAAGATTTAGAATTTTTTAAAATTGGTACGGTTCTAAACAAACCCAATTTAGATCTTGGAAATTGGAATTTTAATATTGAATTATATAGAGATATTTGGTTCAAAACTTCCTTTTTACTTGATCAAAAGCAAACCAAAAATGATAAAGCCAAGGAGCGATTTGAAAATTATAAAAAACAACTATTACAATTTTCGTTTCCAAACCATTTTACCGGAAAAAAACCTGCTATTGTCACTTCTAAATTACGTCCAAAAGCAGCTGTTATTCGTGAAAAAGGCAGTAATTCAGAACGGGAACTGGCAAATGCATTGTATTTAGCCGGATTTGACGTTAAAGACATTCATATGACCGATTTAATTTCGGGGCGTGAAAATTTAGAAGACATTCAGTTTATAGGTGCTGTAGGTGGATTTTCAAATTCAGATGTTTTAGGATCAGCTAAAGGATGGGCTGGAGCATTTAAATACAACGAAAAAGCCAAACAGGCATTGCGTAATTTTTTCTTACGAGAAGACACGCTTTCTGTTGGGATTTGTAATGGTTGTCAACTATTTATGGAATTAGAATTAATCACTCCAGAACACAAAATTCATGGAAAAATGGCTCATAACGACAGCCAAAAACACGAGAGTATATTCACATCAGTGAAAATTCAAAACAATAATTCAGTTATGCTGAGTTCATTAGCAGGAACTACACTTGGCGTTTGGGTTTCTCATGGTGAAGGGCGATTTACATTGCCTGAAGCAGAAGATCAATACGCTATTGTTGCAAAATATGCTTATGAAGGATATCCAGCCAATCCAAATGGTTCTGACTATAATACCGCAATGATGTGCGACAAAACTGGTCGTCATTTAGTAATGATGCCCCATATTGAACGATCAACTTTTCCATGGAATTGGGCTCATTATCCTAACAATTCAACTGATGAAGTTTCGCCTTGGCTAGAGGCATTTGTTAATGCAAAAAATTGGGCTGATTCCAATAAATAGTAATTTCGGATAAAACAGTAAAAAAAATACCCCCAGTTAGTTTGTAACTTTTGGGGGTATTTTTTCGTTTTTTGTTTTAAAAAACTAAAAAGTAAACTTACTTAATTAGGGTCATTTCATCAACAATATGTTTAGCCCCCGATAAATTTTCAATTATCCAAAGTACATATCGAATATCAACATTAATTGTTCTTTGTAATTTCGAGTCAAATATTACATCACCTGCCATTGCTTCAATATTTCCGTCAAAAGCCAAACCAATTAGTTCTCCTTTACCGTTAAGCACTGGCGATCCAGAATTACCACCAGTAATATCATTATCAGTCAGAAAATTTACGTGAAGGGAACCGTCCTTATCGGCAAATCTTCCAAAATCTTTTTTCTTATTCATCTCCAAAACTTTCATAGGCAAATCAAATTCAGCATCTCCTTTCTTATACTTTTTTACTTGTCCATCTAAAGTGGTGTAATTATTTATTTTCACTTCATTTCTTTTGTCAGCTGGTAAAGATTTTACTTTACCATAAGTTAAACGAAGTGTAGAATTGGCGTCAGGATATTTTATTGTACCTATTTTAGACTCGCGTAATCCTTCAACAAGTAATCGGAAGGAAGCACTGTAATCATTTTGTGCTTTAGCAATTTCATCTGACTTAGAATTAAAATGCGTTAGCAAATCATTTGAAATAGCATATAATGGATCATTATCTAAAATACCTTGACTCGGAATAGCTAAAAAGGCTTTGATTTTATCAATTGAGGTAAAAATACTAAGATCAAAAGCAGCAGAAACAAATTTTGTATAATCATAGTTAGACTCCTCTCCAATCTTTTTAACCATTGGCGCTATATTGTAACCCGTAGCCTTTGTTGAATATAATTTTAATTGCGCTGCTAGAATATCTCTCTCTGCAGGAATATGTAATTCTTTAAACATTTCTGTCACCATTTCTTCAATTTCAGGCGCCATAAGTTTACGTTTTGTTGCATCTGCTTTCACATACATATCGAGTTGACGACCAAGGGATCTGCTAATGGTTCCAAAAGAAGATGTTCTGAATAGTTGTTGCAAATAGTTGTCATGTCTAGCTTTTTCATTGGTCAGGCCGTAGAATTTATTAATTGTAGCGACAACATTTCCATATTTTGCTTTATTGGCTGGCTTATTAGCCCATTTATCAAATTTCACTTCTTGTCCGGCTTTGGTTTTAGCGGTCTCAAATTTGGTTAAGGCATCAATCATCCCTTGACGATTTTTCCAATAGTTTGCCGTTGAAGCATATTTTGAAGCATAAATTAGGTTTAATGCATCACTTTGATCCATATATTTTTTCATATTATCCATTCCTGTTTTTGCCCCTTCCACCCATGCAGGATAAGCAAATTTTACATTTTGCTCTATTCCAGAGGCAGGCATCCAACGGTTGGTTCTACCAGGATACCCTAATATCATTGCAAAATCATTTTCTTTTACACCCCCTAGATTAACAGGTAAGTAATGTTTTGGTTGTAATGGAACATTAGATTCAGCATAATCTGCTGGATTCCCATTCTTATCGGCATATACTCTAAACATTGAAAAATCCCCAGTGTGTCGTGGCCATTCCCAATTATCTGTATCCCCTCCAAATTTACCTATACTTTCTGGCGGTGTGCCTACTAGACGGACATCTTTATAATCTTGGTATACAAAATAATAATACTCATTTCCTTGAAAAAAGGGACGAACAGAAACAGTATATTTTCCACCTTCATTATTTTCTTTTTCAATGGCAGCAATTTCGACAGCAATAGCCTTTTCTCTTTCGGCTTCTGTCATCTTAGCGTTAACTTTTGCTAAAATTCGCTTAGAAACATCATCCATTCTAACAAAGAATCGAACAAATAAGCTAGAAGGCTTAATTTCTGATTTTCGGTTTTCAGCCCAAAAACCATCTTTTAATAAGTTTTTTTGAGCTGTTGAAAGCTCTGCAATAGCATCATAGCCGCAGTGATGATTAGTTAAAACCAAGCCATCCTTAGATATCATTTCTGCAGTACAACCACCATTAAACTGAACGATAGCATCTTTTAAACTATGATTGTTTATACTATAAATTTCTTCGGCTGTTAATTGCAAGCCCATTTTTTGCATATCGCGGTGATTTAAACGTTCAATAAACATTAGAAACCACATTCCTTCATCCGCCTTAACGCTTGCAGGAATAAGCATAATCCCTAATAATAAGGATAAAATAATTTTTTTCATAGTGTTATTTTTTTAGTCTTGCGAATATAATTCTTTTTCACAATTCGATTGGTATCGCTCTCATAAAAACTAATAATTAACTATAAAATTTAAGTATTTATTAGTATTTGGGCGAATGGCCGGGCTCTTCGCTGTATCCACTCCCAAAAGCGTGGGATGCCGCTGCTATCCCTATCGCAGTTTTGAGCTTGTTTTAAGCTTTATTCTCAATAAAATAAATAACGATATGATAAAATTAAAAGCATAATAACTTAACATTAAAGTAGGATTTTTGTTGAAACTGAAAATGAAAAATAAAAGGAAAAGGAAAATTCCATTAGTAGTAATAAGCGATGTGCACCTTGGAACCTATGGCTGCCACGCCAAGGAATTACTACAATATTTAAAATCAATTCAACCCAAAACGTTGGTTTTAAACGGAGATATTATAGATATGTGGAACTTTTCAAAAAGCTATTTTCCAGTTTCCCACATGAATGTTTTGAGGCATATTATTAAAATGTCTACAAATGGAACTAGAGTAATATACATTACAGGAAATCACGACGAAGTTTTGCGTAAATATTCCGATTTAATTTTAGGGAATTTTGAATTGGTTGATAAGCTAATTTTGGATTTAGACGATAAAAAAGCTTGGATTTTTCACGGTGATGTTTTTGATTCTTCTACTCAAGGTTACGCCAAAATAATAGCGAAAATTGGTGGTAAAGGATATGATCTATTGATATTAATCAACACTTTTGTTAATTGGCTTTTGGTTTTAAGTGGAAAAGAAAAGCGTAGTTTTTCTAAAAGAATAAAAGATAGTGTGAAAAAAGCGGTTTCATTTATTACCAATTTTGAAACTACTGCTGCCGAAATTGCTATCGATAAAAAATATGATTATGTAGTTTGTGGACACATTCACAAACCACAAATGAAAGTAGTTAAAAATGAAAATGGCTCGGTAATATATTTGAATAGTGGCGATTGGATTGAAAACTTAACGGCTTTGGAATATAAAAATTCTAAATGGTGTATTTATGAATATAAAAAGGAACATTACAATCCTTTAGAATCTAAAGAAGAAGCAGTTGGAGAAAATTATATGACAAAAATATTATCTTAACAATACATTTCTATGAAAATATTTTATGCAATTCAAGCAACGGGAAACGGACATATTAGTAGAGCTGTTCAGTTGTATCCGTATTTAAAAAAGTTTGGAACGGTAGATTTCTTTATGAGTGGCAATAATGCGAGTTTGAATGTTGATATTCCAATTAAATATAAAAGTAAAGGATGTAGTTTGCATTATAGCAAATGTGGCGGTTTAGATTATTGGGAAATTGCCAAAAACATCAAACCATTGCAAATGTATCGGGATGCAAAAGCGTTGCCATTATCTGATTATGATGTGGTAATTAACGATTTTGATTCGATAACTTCTTTGGCGTGTAAGATTCAAAAAGTGAAATCGGTGCAATTTGGACATCAAGCGAGTTTTATGTCGAATTTGACGCCAAGACCTGAAAAAAATAATATTATGGGGGAATTAGTTTTAAAACATTATGCTCCTGCACCAAAATATATTGGACTTCATTTCAAACAATATGATTCCTTTATTCATCCGCCAATTATTAAAGACGAAATTTTTCAAGCTACACCAAGAGACTTGAATCATATTTCAGTTTACCTTCCTTCTTTTGATAGAGACTGTTTAGAAAAAGCATTTCATAAAGCAAAAGGTATCGAATTTCAGTGGTTTTTGAATGATATTAAAGAAATTCGTAAAGAAGGAAATATTACTTATTTCCCTGTTAACCAAAAATTTTTCAATGAAAGTTTGATAAATTGTCACGGAATTCTAACGGGTGGTGGCTTTGAAACTCCTGCTGAAGCATTATTTTTAAACAAAAAAATATTGAGTATTCCAATAAAAAATCATTATGAGCAGGAATGCAATGCAGCGGCTTTGAAATTATTAGGAGTTCCTGTTCTTAATAAAGTGGGGGATGATTTTCATATTGAAATAGAAAATTGGTTGAATGGCACTATTCAATATCCAAAAATTGAAGCAAATGACATTCCAAAAACATTGCAGTTTTTGTTTGATACTTACAACGATTAATTAAAAATCCATCAATCGATGGCTTTTTAATTTATAGGTTATGGCTGTTTTCAGGAAGGTCGTCTTCCATATTTAGC
>CAMDSN010000037.1 GCA_945907225.1 Flavobacterium psychrophilum
TCTATCTCGGACTTGTCATAAAGGTCTGAAAGTTCTTGCTGAAAAATAATTTTATACGATTTAAATAACATCTATAAGTTAACGATTAGTTTGCATTTAGATCAAATAGCATCCAAACGGGACAAGAACTATGACCTGTATTTCCTAAAGGATGACAAAGATACTCAAATCCAACTTTTCTATATATGTGTTGTGCAATTAACATTTGGGGCAAGGTCTCGAGATAACATTTTTCAAAACCAAACTCTTTCGCTTTTTCCAAACATTTTAGGACTATTTTAAAACCCAATCCTTTACCTCTAGCTTCATCAAGAAAATACATCTTTTGCAACTCGCAAACAGTCACGCTAGATTGCTCCAAACGAGAAATACCAGCACCACCAATTACTTTTCCATTATCTTCTATAACAAAATAAATAGCGTCTTCTTTTTGATAGTTTTCAAACATAAAATCTAACTGTTCATCTTCAAATGCAGTACCTGTTTTTGGAAAGTTATCTAAAATAAAAACTTGGCGAATTGCAGAGGCAATACTAGAATTATCTTTCTTTTGAATTTCTCTAATTAACATTTTAAACTAATATTTTAAACTTAAAAAACTTATTTTTGTGAAGTGAAGGTACATGAATTTTATATAAATCGTTGCTTGGAATTGGCAAAAAATGGCTTAGGCACCACCTACCCTAATCCCATGGTTGGTTGTGTTATTGTTCATAACCATACAATCATCGGAGAAGGATGGCATCAAAAATCGGGTGAAGCACATGCAGAAGTTAAAGCTATAAATTCTGTAAAAAATAAAGCACTATTATCAAAATCTACTTTATATGTGTCCCTGGAACCCTGCAGCCACTTTGGAAAAACACCTCCATGCTGCGACTTAATTGTAAAACATAAAATACCAAATGTGATTGTGGGCATTACCGACCCTCATAGTAAAGTTGCTGGTACTGGAATTAAAAAACTTCAAGAAAACGGAATTGATATATTGGTGGGTGTCTTAGAGAAAGAATGTTATGATATAAATAAAAGATTTTTCACCTATCATCAAAAAGAGCGTCCTTATATAATTTTAAAATGGGCAGAAAGCCCCGATGGATTTATTGCTCCATTAACAAAACAAAAAAAATCTCCTTTCTGGATTTCATCTATTTATTCCAGACAATTAGTTCATAAATGGAGAAGTGAAGAGCAATCTATATTGGTTGGAACACAAACAGTTTTGGATGACAACCCCAAATTAGATGTAAGAGATTGGACAGGAAATAACCCCATTCGAATTGTAATAGACCAAAAAAACAGTATAGGAAATGAGCATTATGTAAAAGATGGAAAATCAAAAACTATTATCATAACTAGCGATTCAAATTATAAATCGGTTAAAAATTGTATTTATGAAAATGCTATCTTCAATTCTAATCTGGTAAACCAAATTGCAGCTATTGCATATAAACAGGGTATTCAATCCATTTTAATTGAAGGCGGAAAAAAGACAATTCAAAGTTTTATTGATCTTAATGTTTGGGACGAAGCCAGAGTAATTATTGGCACCACACCAATGATAAAAGGAATCGAAGCTCCTATTATTAAAGGACCTTATACAAGTAGAAAAATAAAAAATGACCAACTTAATTTATTTATAAATCATGATTAATACTATTATTTTCGACTTGGGTGACATTTTTATAAATCTTGAAAAGAAAAAATCTATCGAATCATTTAAAAAGTTAGGGTTGAGCGGTCCAAATCAAGATTTAATTTCAAAAAATGAATTGTTTGAAAAAGGCAAAATAAATGAGATTGAATTTATCGAATCGTTTAAAAAGTACCTTCCTGATGCTTCTATTGAAGAGATAGTTGAAGCATGGAATTCAATTATAGGAGAATTTCCTCTAGCGCGACTGGAATTTTTACAAATGCTATCAAGTAAATACCGTCTATTTTTGTTGACAAATACGGATTCTATCCATATAAATCATTTTGAACATAAAGTGGGAATGTCTTTTTACAGTGATTTTTATCATTGTTTTGAAAAAGTATATTTTTCCTATGAAATGGGGATGCGAAAGCCCGAAATTGAGATATTTAAAACCATTTTAAGAGAACGTCAGCTTTTACCAAAACAAACATTATTTGTAGACGACAAAAAAGAAAACACAGCTGCCGCAGAATTATTAGGACTGCATGTTTGGAACTTAAAAGTTGACCATGAAGATGTAGTCGATTTATTTAATAAAAAGCATTTGCCCTTTTAAATATATTTAAAAAAATATTTTTCTTCAAACTAAAATTAATCTACAAATAGATCCAAAATGTATTTTGGAGGGACCATTGCCTTACCACTATTTTTATCTACAAAAACCAATAAAAATTGTGCAGTTGTTAACAACTCCATATTCTCATTACGAATTTCACATTCAAATTCAACTTTAACAGTAGTGTAGCTTTTAAATTTAGTTATCACTGTAAGTAAATCATCATAACGTGCTGGCTTTTTGTAATTTATTGTCATTGAAACTATTGGAAGCGCAATCCCACTTTCTTCAAGTGATTTATAAGAAATCCCTTTATTTCTTAGCCATTCAACACGGCCCATCTCAAAATAAGGAATATAGTTTCCATGATATACAACGCTCATTTGATCAGTTTCCGAATAACGCACTCTAACATTTATTTGATGTTCTTTCATCTGATTTTTTTTACTTTTTATCTAATGATTAATTTGTTAATACGATATTTTTATTTAAAAATCAATGTAAAAAAAATTTTTTTTAACAATTTTTATTCACATATTTGTAATCCCCTAAAAAACATAAAAACATTGTTTTTTTATGTTTAAAAATTAAACTAATTACAATAATTAAATTTAACATGAGTAAAACTGCGCAATCGGTTTGGGAAAACTGTTTACAGTTTATAAAAGACAACATTCAAGAACAAGCATTTAAAACTTGGTTTGAACCTATTAAGTCTGTAGAACTCTCTGATAACGCATTATATATTCAAGTTCCTAGTAAATTTTTTTATGAATGGTTAGAAGAACATTACGTAAAATTGTTAAAAGTTGCACTAACCAAAGAATTAGGAAAAAATGCAAAGTTACTCTATAAAATTAAAATGGAGAATACTTATGGCAATAAAGAACCTTTTACAGAACAATTACCAAGTGCGCACCGAAGTCCAATTAAATTACAAGACGTAGATGCTCCTTACAAAGACTTAAATCCTGAATTAAAAAATCCATTTGTAATTCCTGGGATTCGAAACTTAAAAATAGAATCTCAACTTAATCCAAACTATAGTTTTGATAATTTTTTAGAAGGTGATTCTAACAGATTAGCGAGATCTGCTGGAATGGCTGTAGCTAACAAGCCGGGAGGGACCTCATTTAATCCCCTATTAATTTTTGGTGGCGTTGGATTAGGAAAAACTCATTTAGCTCACGCAATTGGAGTTGAAATTAAAGACAAATACCCTGAAAAAACAGTACTTTATATATCTGCCGAAGTATTCACACAACAATATATCGATTCTGTAAAAAAGAATAATCGAAATGATTTCATTCATTTTTATCAGCTTATCGATGTTTTAATTATTGATGATGTGCAATTCCTTTCAGGGAAAACTGGGACGCAGGACGTGTTCTTCCATATTTTTAACTACTTGCACCAAAACGGAAAACAGGTTATCTTAACTTCCGACAAAGCTCCTGTAGACATGCAAGATATAGAACAACGATTGCTTTCTCGTTTCAAATGGGGTTTATCAGCAGAATTACATCAACCCGATTATGAAACTAGAATTTCAATTCTAAAAAATATCTTGTACAGAGATGGAGTTGAAATGCAAGATGAAATTCTTGAATACGTTGCTAGAAACATAAAATCTAACGTACGTGAATTAGAAGGCGCTATTATTTCGTTGATTGCCCAATCCTCTTTTAATAAAAAAGAAGTAACTATTGACCTGGCCAAAAGTGTGGTAGAAAAATTTGTCAAAAATGTTAAGCGAGAAATATCTATTGATTATATTCAAAAAGTAGTTTCAGATTATTTTCAACTAGACTTAGACATATTACAATCCAAAACCCGAAAACGCCACGTAGTTCAAGCGCGTCAGTTAGCCATGTTCTTTGCAAAGAAATTCACGAAATCGTCCTTAGCAAATATTGGTTCTCAAATTGGTGATCGTGATCACGCAACTGTACTGCACGCATGCAAAACCGTAGATAATTTAGTTTCGACGGACAAACAATTCAAAAAATTTGTGGAAGATATTCACAAAAAACTTTCTGTATAATCTCAATGCCAAGTGAATTAATTTTATAGCATTAGTTAATATGCCCGTAAAAATACTGATGGTTTGTTTGGGAAATATCTGTAGATCTCCATTGGCAGAGGGAATACTTGCCTCAAAACTACCTAAAGATAAATTTACAGTAGACTCCGCAGGAACTGCAAATTATCATACTGGAAGAGCTCCAGATAATCGATCAATACTTACAGCTAAAAAAAATGGTTTGGACATTAGCAATCAAAAAGCAAGGCAATTTTCAACCCATGACTTAGAAACCTTTGACCATATTTTTGTAATGGATCTTTCTAACTACCAGAACGTGATAAAACTGGCTCAAAATGAAAACCAAAAAGCAAAAGTTGAGCTCATTTTAAATTATCTTTTTCCGGGCGATAACGTAGATGTCCCCGATCCGTATTATGGATTGCAAAATGGTTTTGATATGATTTATGAAATGTTAGATAAAGCATGTACCATGATAGCAAAGAAACTGATTGACAAACAAAATTAAGACCCAGCTTACTTTGAATACAAAAGGAAAACTATATCTTATACCAACAACATTAGGCGAATCCGATCCCAATAATGTCTTGCCTATACATACAAAGCGAGTAATAGATTTAATTGACCATTACATTGTTGAAAACGAAAAAACGGCACGAAAGTTTATAAAGACAATTCATCCAGAAAAAGTCCAAAATGATTTAAAATTAGATATCCTTAACAAAAGGACTGAAATTTCAGAATACAACACGATGATTTCGCCTTGTTTAAATGGAATAAACGTGGGCTTAATGAGTGAAGCTGGCTGTCCTGGTGTTGCAGATCCAGGTGCAGTAATAGTGAAAATTGCCCATGAAAATGGAATTCAAGTAATTCCACTTGTGGGACCTTCATCCATACTTTTAGCAATGATGTCATCGGGAATGAACGGACAAAATTTTGCCTTTAACGGTTACTTACCCATAGATAAAAATGAGAAAAAAATAGCTTTGAAAAGTTTTGAAAATTTTTCGTTTACAAAAAATCAATCTCAAATATTCATTGAAACTCCGTATCGAAATAATAAATTAATTGAAGATTTATTACAAATCCTTCAGCCTAACACCTTACTTTGTATAGCCGCTGACATTACACTCCCAACTGAATACATAAAAACGTTACGGATTGCAGATTGGAAAAAAATAAAAATTGAGTTGCACAACAGACCGGCTATTTTTATTGTACATAAAATGTGATTTTTAAAAGTAAAGCAAATGAAACTTCACGGTACCAGACTCTCTAAATTCAACTGTAGGAGCAGGGATTTTTATAGTGTTAATCACTGAAAATAAAGTTTTTATAAAATGTGATTTTGATTTAATTTTCGTTAAATCGAAATCAAGTGAGAGATAAATCTGTCTGAATCTTTTATCCTCCGGAAGAAATACTGTATTGACAAAGTCATCATTTCCTGTGATCATTCCTTCGGCTCCATATCCTAAAGCAAGGTTTACCCATTTTGGAACTTTAGAAGACTTGGTAAACAAAAATAAATTAGCAGAAAGCCAATAGGTTTGCCCGTTATAATCCTTCAAAATTTGTTCAGAATAACTATCTCCCAAAATATTTGGCCTTGCTGATGCGTAGGGGGTTGTATGAAATGAGAATTTTGGGATAATTCTTTGCTCTTTCCATAGTAATTCCTGAGAAACAAAAAGTGCACTTCCGGATACGTTTGCTAAAACATCACCCAAGGAAGCGCCCCACTCTTGAGAATATCCATCAAATATTTCTACTACAGACATAAAACCCAAACCTATAGCAGTCCCGTATACCAGTTGTTCCTTCCTTGAAGCACCAGACCACTTCAAAGCATTTGCACCAAATGCGCTTAGATGGTACGTTGAAAACACATGTCCAACTTTATCCATTTGAAGCCACTCTGCATTATCATTTACAAAGTGAAAACTAGATTTTGGATAATCCGCATACCAAACTTTGTTAAGCCCAATCAAAGTAGCCGATGCAACTGCTAATTCAGAAATAACAAACGTATTAAATCGACTTTTATTTAAAGTATCTGATGGTTTTAAAAAATTATTAATAGTCCGTTGAGAAATAGCAACTTGACAACTCAAGATTACCAAAAACAAAAATGAGGTAACTATTTTTTTCAAAACTATCGCTTTGTTCCTTGTTGATTGAGCCAATTGGTATATTTCTTGGCATTTTGAAGGTGTTCTGATAGGGTGACGGCAAAAACATGATAGCCAAACTTTTCTACACTAGCGCAAAAATAAATATAATTATGAGTTTTGGCATTCAAAACCGCATCAATAGCGTCAATATCTGGCATGGCTATTGGACCTGGTGGCAACCCTTGATTTTGATAAGTATTATAGGGAGATTGTAAAACTAAATCTTTATTTAAAACACGTTTAATTACTTTGTTAAAATTATTTTCACTCAATTTTATCGCATAAATTACAGTAGGATCGGCCTGCAATAGTATTCCTTTTTTTAATCTGTTAAGATAAACACCTGCAATAGTTGGTCTTTCACTTTTTCTAACAGATTCTTTATGCACAATTGATGCAAGTGTAATTATTTGAATTGGAGTTAAATTTAAAGACCTGGCTTTCAACAAGCGTTCTTTAGTCCAAAAAAGTTGATACTCCTTCAACATCTTAATTCTAAACTTTTCTGGAGAAATATTCCAGTATATCTCATAGGTGTTTGGCAAAAACATAGCTAGGACATTGTCTTTTGTAAATCCGTTTTTTACTATAAAAACACTATCGAATAAGGCGTTATAAAGTTCAGTCTTATTGGGTTCTATTTGCGTACTTAAACGTTCGCATAGATTCTCTAGCCGCTCTTGATTATTGAAGGATAATTTTACGGGGATATTTAATCGTAAAGCAGTGATTATTTGATAGGCATTCATCCCCTTTTTTATTAAGAATCGGCCTGGTTTAACATTTTGTTTATAGGAGCGAATTTTTGCTATATATTCAAAATTCGTTTTGCTTTTAATATAGGGGGAAAGTAATTTTTCAACATTAGTATAGTTTGAACCCGTTGGAATTTGAACATATACCTCCTCTTTTTTAAAATTTGTCACCGAAATGAAAAACTTTAGATATACTAACGCAAATAATAGCAGCATTAAAAATCCGACTATCGAAAAAATTATTTTTCTCTTCAAAATAAATTATCTATTAATTAACTGATAAAAAAACTCGTCTTTAAAGCTATTGTTTACAAAATTCCAATCTTTCTTGACTCCCATTTCTTCAAATCCGATTGATGTAAATAGCATTTGACTTGCTTTATTGTCTATTCCTATATTTGCATATAATTGGTGTAGCTGTAATTGAACAAAAGCATATTTTACAACCAAAGAAAGTGCCTCTTTTCCAAATCCATTATTCCGATTAATCTCATTTTGAATAATAATCCCAATTCCTGCCCGGCGGCTTGTTGCGTCAAAATCAAATAAATCAATCAACCCCACAACAGCATCATTATTGCATTTGCAAATTACTAATCGTAGTTGTTTGGCTTCATAAATATCTTGGTGCGCATTTTCTAAATATTGCTTGATGAGAAATCTACTATATGGAGTTATTGTATTACTCACTTCCCATATATCTTCATCATTCTCTATATGATAGATAAAATCCAAATCCTCTGGTTCTAGCGCTCGTAAATAAATATTTTCACCCTTTAATGTTACCATATTATTTCACCTTGAAAAACAAAAGTTGCAGGGCCTTTAAGAAATACATTAGTATAAAGTTGCTTCTCTTTTTCGAAGACCACTTCTAAACCACCTCCTTCAACATCTATTTTAATTTGATTGGAATTTGTTTTGCCAATAGCATTCATTGCTATAGCTACGGCTGTTGCTCCAGTTCCACAAGAATAAGTTTCATCTTCAACACCACGTTCGTAAGTTCTAATTTTAAAATGAGCGGGGCCAATTTGCTTAACAAAATTTACATTAGAACCTGTTTCCCCATATAAACTCGAAAAACGAATAGTAGCACCAATGGTTTTAACATCAAGTTCTTTTAAATCATTTACCTCAACAATATGATGTGGGGAACCTGTATTAAGAAATGTATAATCGTTAGCTGTCTTAACTTCATCAACATCTTTCATACCTAATGAAATAATTCCATCATCAAAAATAAAGGCTTGATGAAGACCGTCTGTGGCAAGAAAAGTAGTTTGAGTTCCTATTAGGTTTAATTTATGGGCAAAAGCTACAATACATCTACCGCCATTACCGCACATTGAACTCTGATTACCATCAGAATTAAAATACACCATTTTAAAGTCAGTTTCTAAATCATTTTCAAGCAATATCAATCCATCAGCTCCAATCCCAAAGCGTCTATCGCATAGTTTTTTAATACGTTTTACTTTGTGATATGGAAAATAAGCTTGACGATTATCAATAATGATAAAATCATTTCCAGTGCCTTCGTATTTATAAAATTTGAATTTCATTTTAGATATAATGTGAACAAAGATAGCAAATATTAAAATTAACTTAAAAATTGTTAAACGGGTGTTAAACGGAAATTTGCAATGACTAATATTTTTAAATTTACACGATTTAAATTTTTATAAAAGTAATAAACAAGCATGACTAATTATTAATAGAAAGTAATATGCAAGTAAAACAATTTTCGAATTTATTTTTGATTTCAATATTAAGTGGGGCAACAACTCTTGGAGCCTACAAGCTGTTTGTAGAAAATACGTATAATAGGGATTCTATTGTAACCTTAGCCCCTAAAAATTACTCAAAAAATGTTGGTTTATCTGGAGCGGCCACAGATTTTACCGACGCTGCAGAAACTACACTTCATACAGTTGTGCATGTTAAAAATGTATCTGTAAGAACAGTATACAATCCCATGATGCAATGGTTTTATGGCACACATGACGGACAACGTCAAGAACAAGTTGGAACAGGTTCGGGAGTAATTATTTCTGAAGATGGATATATTGTAACCAATAATCATGTAATAAAAGACGCTACAGAACTGGAGGTCACATTAAATAACAATAAGTCATACAAAGCAAAACTAATTGGAACAGACTCGAAAATGGATATTGCCTTGTTAAAAATTAATGCTGACGAAAAATTACCTTACTCAACTTTTGCCGACTCAGATCAAGTTAAAGTTGGCGAATGGGTTTTAGCAGTTGGAAATCCGTATAATTTAAATTCTACCGTAACAGCTGGAATCGTTTCAGCAAAAGCAAGAAATTTAGAAGACAATGGTATTCAATCATTTATTCAAACGGATGCCGCAGTTAATCCAGGAAATTCAGGGGGTGCTTTGGTAAATACGCGAGGCGAATTAATAGGGATAAATACGATGATCTCATCACCTACGGGAAGTTATACAGGGTATTCGTTTGCAATTCCTTCAAACATAACGCGTAAGATAATTGAAGACATTATGGAATTTGGGAACGTACAGCGTGGTATACTTGGTGTAGAAGGTGGTGAATTAAATAGTAAAGTTTCTAAAGAATTGGGGATAAACTATACGGAAGGATTTTATATCAATAAGGTAACAAAAAACTCAGGAGCTGAAAAAGCGGGAATTCAAAAGGGCGATATTATCAAAAAATTGGATAGCCAAAAAATCAACTCCTACGCTGAACTTTCGGGTTTTATAAGCACTAAAAGACCCAATGACAAAGTTCAAGTCACCTTTATTAGAGATGATGAAGTTAAAACTGTTATGGTGACATTAATAAAGAATGATGTTTTTACAACTGAATTTAAAGGGTTAGAGTTAGAAAATATTGACGATGCTGATAAAAAGAAATATAGAATTGATTATGGAATTAAAATTAAAGAGATCAACAACGATAATCTTAAACCCTATTACGACCAGCTAAAAGGCGGAATAATTTTATCCATAGATAATGTTAAAGCAACAGATATTGAAACTGTATCTAAAATTTTGAATAGAAAAGAAGAGAATGGAAATGTTAGTATTCAAATGCTAAACAAAATGGGACAAAT
>CAMDSN010000038.1 GCA_945907225.1 Flavobacterium psychrophilum
CATTTCCAGACATGTTGTATAAGTGGTACTCATTAGGTTCGTATGATTTTGCTTCAACCGTGTAAAGGGCTTGATCAGCAGCATAATCACCTCTATTAGGCTTGAAATTAGCTAAAAAACAACCTCTGTCATTTTTAGCATAGGGCCCTCCCCAAGGAAAAGTAGCTGATTCTAGACCCCCACGGGCAGCGTATTCCCACTCAGACTCAATAGGTAGTCTGAAATAGTTTACAAGATCTTGCTTTTTCTTTTTTGACTTAATATAAGAATTCTTATTTAAAGTTCTCCAGGCACAAAAAGCTTTCGCTTGCTTCCATGTTACCCCAACAACTGGATATTCACTATACGCTTGATGCCAAAAATAATCATTATGCATCGGCTCATTATATGAATAAGCAAAGTCTTTTATCCAAACTGTGGTGTCTGGATAAACATTAACGGTATCTTTAATGATAAAATCTCTTCTTTTTGTTCCTTTCTTTGCCTTAGCAGCCGCTTCAATATCCATCCAAGAGTATTTAAATATTAATTTTCTTGTATCAATAGTTCTTAAACCATTAAAGGACTCTTCTTCTGGAAGATACATACCTGAATCATCTCCAGCACCAACACCTAACATAACTTCAGTATATGCTAGATCAGGATATTTACTAGTTTCTTTTATTAACTTGATATCTTTGTTCAATCTTTTAACATCTGGAAAATTTTCTTCCATATACTTATCATAGGCAGTTTGCTTATTTTTATCGCCATATCCCTTGTAAGCAAAATCAGCAATACTAGTGCCTTTACCGGAAGATTTTCCAGCGTCTGTGGACGAAACTATTCCATCTTCTTCAGCTCTATCTGCTAAACGAACTCTAATAATGGAATCTTTAACCCATTCTACATATTGGCGGTATTCGCTGTTGGTTATCTCTGTTTCATCCATGTAAAAAGAACGCACTGTAACGGTTTTGGTTGGCGCATCCTGCATGTTCGCTGGATCATCATCAGATTTACCCATGATGTATGCTCCACCAGGGATCAGGACCATTCCAAAAGGTTTCTCTGGATTCCATTTTCTTCCTTTAACGCCTACCAACTCTCCTTTATCGCTAGAACCTCCACAACTGGCTAATAAAGCTAATAATGATGCAAATGTTATGAACTTCTTCATATTACTATTTTGGGTTATTTTTTTTTATTTTTTCAGGCCGTAAACCTATTTATAATTTTCGAAAAAAACAATTAATTGTGATTAAAAATAATTATCCTAAATAAAATTGGATTTCAAAAATAAAAAACAAATTGAAATTTCTTGAAAAAATTACGATTAAATACTTTTTTTATCGCTTAAATGTTAAATAATTTAATTTTAATAAGATAATTCTTTGTTTTCTTACAGAATTAAATTAAGTTTTTTCGTTGCGCTTTCCACCATCTTTCAGGAATTTCATTGTTACAAGCTCCTAAATAATCTTCATGTGAACAAGATAATAACGTATATTTATTTAGATTATTGTGCCGCCCTGTTAAAAAATGTATCTCTATCCACCATCGTCCTGTTTTGTTGCTTTTGTAAAAGACCAATTCATCATTATCTAAAGGCACAATATATTTCAAATAATTATCCCTAGTGCCAAAGGGATACTCGTTTGATCTATAATTCACACCTTCTATGAAGTACCAAATGATTTGACTAATAATAACTGCACTAGTGCTTGAATTATCATAATTAAAAATCCCAAAAGAACTTACTTTATCACTTATGCCCGCATATCTAGATAAACCACAAATTTCTTTACCGCTAAATCCGTTTGGACTAAACGGACTAAAACTACCCGTACAGTTTGAAATAACAGAATTTAAATCCAAACTAACAATATCTGCATCTCGCAATGCCGGCTCCGATAATTCGATATGGTTTGAAATCTCACCCAATCGATAGGCATCAAAAAATAACTTTTCTAATAAATCTATTTCTTCCTGAGAATTATAATAGGTTTGATAACCAATATTAGTGTAATTAAAAAGGTTGTTGGGTTCGTCTAAAATAATTTTTGACAAATATGATTTAGAAGAGATCTGTTCCTCCTGCTTGCCAAAATCAAAAGTGCTATCAATAGAAACCAAGTTAACCATTTGCTCAAGACTATCATATGCTCTATACAAAGGATAAGTCAAATCTTGAGAGCCTCCTATAAGTATCGGAATAATACCCTTGCGAATTAATCGCGTAGCAACTTTTTGCAAGGCAAAATAAGTGTCATCTAATGAATTACCTTGAACAATATCACCCAAATCAGCTATAGTGGCATTCCAATTCCCTGGAAAAAGGCTATATAATTCTTTCCTGATATGGTCTAAATTCAAATTATCATTGCCATTATCGACATTGCCCCTATTTTCTAAAACACCAATGATAGCAATTTTTATTGTGTCTATATCTGGAAAATCTGTGTCAGTATGAAACGCAACCTTACTCCCTAATTGAAGAGAAGACAAATTATTTTTAAAAATAATAATTTCATTATCTACAGGTGACAGAAAATCAAATTCCATAATCTATTTCTTTTTAACAAATGATTTTTTAGCTGGTGTTTTTTTAGCTGGTGTTTTCTTTTCAATTAATTCTTTGACTTGATCTAAAGTTAATTTTGATGCGTCAACATCCTTATTCAATTCTATTTTTATTTTTCCTTTGGTTATTACTGATTTTCCCCATCGTGCTTTCTCAACTAATATACCCTCATCTTCCCAATTGTGAATAACCTTATCTATATTCTTTTGTAATTTTTCTTCAATTAATTCGGTAACGTCAGATTGGGATAAATTATCAAAATTATATTTTTTACTCACATTAATAAATAACCCATCCCACTTTATAAATGGTCCAAAACGGCCAACGCCTTTCTGAACAGGCTTTCCGTTGAAAGTTGCAATTGGAGCATCTGCCTGTGCTTTCTCATTTATTAATTCTAAGGCCCTATTAATAGTTACATCAAGTGGATCCTCACCTCTAGGCAAAGAAATAAACTGTTTTCCAAAACGAACATAAGGTCCAAAACGACCATTGCTAACTTCTATCTCTTCCCCATTGTGCACGCCTAAGTTTTTTGGCAATAAAAATAAATTTAACGCCTCTTCTAAAGTGATGCTTCCAATGTTTTGTTCTTGACGCAAACTAGCAAATTGTTTGTCTTCATCTTCGGCTAAGCCTATTTGAGCCACGGGACCAAACTTTCCTAATCGAACTAATACTTGCTTCCCTGACTTTGGATCAATACCCAATATTCTCTCGCCGCTCTCTCTTTCAGCAGTATCTTGTACTTTGATAACATTTGGATGAAATTTATTATAAAATTCTTGCATCATCTTAGCCCAGTCTAGATTTCCTTCAGCAATTTCATCAAAATCTTGTTCAACTTTTGCCGTAAAATTATAATCTAAAATGGCTGAAAAATTCTTAACCAAAAAATCATTTACTATTGTTCCAATGTCGGTAGGGACTAATTTTCCTTTATCGGAACCTGTATTTTCTTTTAATATTTTTTCAGTTATTTTATTTGCTTGAAAAATAAGTTGTGTGTATTTTCTTTCTACTCCTTCTAGATTTCCTTTTTCAACATAGGTTCTTGCAATAATAGTTGAAATTGTTGGAGCATATGTTGAGGGACGGCCAATACCTAATTCTTCTAATTTTTTTACTAATGAGGCCTCAGTGTATCTTGAAGCTGCTCTTGTATATCTTTCTGTAGCCGTTATGGTGTTGTTTAACAACTTTTCTTTTACTTTTAATGATGGTAGCATTCCCTCATTTTCATCATCATCGTCATCATTTCCCTCTAGGTACACTTTTAAAAACCCTTCAAATTTTATAACTTCCCCAGAGGCTTGAAATAACTCATCATGGTTATTTGCTGCAATTTTAACATTAGTCCTTTCCAATTCGGCATCACTCATTTGAGAAGCTAAGGTACGTTTCCAAATCAAATCATATAATCGGGCTTGATCGCGTTCTATTGCTACTGTACTTCTTGACATATCGGTTGGGCGAATTGCCTCGTGTGCTTCCTGAGCCCCTTTACTTTTTGTATTAAACGTTCGCGGCTTTGAAAATTCTTTTCCGTATGATTTGGTAATTTCATCTTGAGCAGCTGCAATAGCTTCTTTAGACAAGTTAACACTATCTGTTCTCATGTAGGTTATTAACCCTGCTTCGTATAAGCGTTGCGCAATTTGCATTGTAATCCCTACAGGCAAATACAATTTACGGGCAGCTTCTTGTTGCAATGTTGAAGTAGTAAATGGAGCTGCAGGAGATTTCTTTGTTGGTTTTGTTTCTAAATCGGCTACGTTATATATACTATTATTATTTTTATTTAAAAACAATTCAGCATCCTGCTTTGTTGCGAAGTTTTTTGGTAACTTAGCCTTAACCAATTTTCCAGCTTCATTTGTAAACTCAGCCGTTACCGAATATGAAGCTACTGCATTAAAACCTTGTATCTCTCTTTCTCTTTCAACAATTAATCGCACAGAAACCGATTGAACACGTCCTGCAGACAAGCCTCCTTTTACTTTTTTCCACAATACTGGAGACAATTCATATCCAACTAATCTGTCTAAAACCCGACGAGCTTGTTGAGCATTAACAAGATTATAGTCAATTTCTCTTGGGTTCTCTATTGCTTTTAATATGGCATTCTTGGTGATTTCGTGAAAGACAATTCGCTTGGTTTTATTTTTATCTAATTTTAACTCCTCAGCCAAATGCCAAGAAATAGCTTCCCCTTCGCGATCCTCATCCGATGCTAACCAAACCATCTCGGCATTTTTAGCAAGACCCTTCAATTTTGTTACCAAAGCTTTTTTCTCACTCGAAACTTGATATTTTGGTTTGAATCCATTCAAAACATCAACGCCTATTTCCTTAGAAGGCAAATCGGCAATGTGACCATAACTTGATTCTACTTGAAAATCACTGCCTAAAAACTTTTCAATTGTTTTTGCCTTTGCTGGAGACTCTACGATAACTAAATTTTTTGCCATAACCTTTTATTTCTGTCGGCAAAAGTAGGAGTTTTTTTTATATAACAAGTTTTTAGCTAAATTCTGATTTCGCATAAAAATAAATTACATACAATACTGCCATCTTGTCACATATAATATTTTAGTATTATCTTTGCCGTCCGGATAAGCGAAAACATTAATAAGATACTGAAATAAATTCAGCATAAATGGAAAAAGAAATTGATGAGAAAAAACAAGGCAGCAAGCTTGTTTTGGAACATAAAACGGGTAACACTAAAAAACTATTTATTGAAAGTTATGGCTGTGCTATGAACTTTTCAGATAGTGAAGTTGTGGCGTCCATTTTAACTAATGAAGGTTATAATACTACAACCATTTTAGAAGAAGCTGATCTTGTCCTAGTAAACACTTGTTCTATAAGAGATAAAGCCGAACAAACGGTTAGAAAACGTCTTGAAAAATATAATGCCGTTAAACGCGAATCAAACCCGGGAATGAAAGTAGGTGTTTTGGGATGTATGGCAGAACGATTGAAAGAAAAATTTTTAGACGAAGAAAAAATTGTAGACATGGTTGTTGGTCCAGATGCATATAAAGACCTACCAAATTTGTTAAGAGAAGTTGAAGACGGCAGAGAGGCAATTAATGTAATCCTATCTAAAGAAGAAACCTACGGAGATATTTCACCGGTTCGATTAATGAGTAATGGTGTGACGGCACTTGTGTCTATAACACGTGGTTGTGACAATATGTGTACATTTTGTGTTGTACCATTTACAAGAGGTAGAGAAAGAAGTAGAGATCCTCAAAGTATTTTATCGGAAATAAAAGATTTATGGCAAAAAGGCTATAAAGAGATAACGTTATTAGGTCAAAACGTAGATAGTTATTTATGGTATGGGGGCGGCTTAAAAAAAGATTTTGAAAAAGCCAGTGAAATGCAACAAGCAACAGCAATTGGATTTAGCCATCTTTTAGATATGGTCGCCGTTCATTTTCCCAAAATGCGTATTCGGTTTTCAACGTCCAATCCACAAGATATGCATGAAGAAGTATTGCATGTAATTGCAAAGCATCCAAATATTTGCAAACACATTCATTTGCCTGTTCAAAGCGGAAGCGATAGAATCTTAAAAGAAATGAACCGTTTGCATACTCGAGAAGAATATCTCAATTTGATAGAACAAATTCATTCGATTATACCAGAAGTTAACATTACTCAAGATATGATTGCAGGATTTCCATCAGAAACTGAGGAAGACCACAGAGAAACATTGCGCTTAATGGAATCGGTAAAATACGGATTTGGCTATATGTATTCCTATTCAGAACGCCCTGGAACCTTGGCAGAAAGAAAAATGATTGACAATATTCCTGAAGAAGTTAAATTAAGACGATTGCAGGAAATTGTTGATTTGCAGCGGATACATAGCGGCATGAGAACCAAAGAATTTTTAGGGAAGACAGTGGAAGTTTTAATAGAAAAAGTTTCTAAAAAATCAGACAAAGATCTTTCTGGAAGAAACTCACAAGGCATTATGGTGGTATTCCCTAGAGAACAATATAAAATTGGTGAATTTGTAAATGTTTTAATAACAAATTGCACAAGTGGGACTTTAATAGGCAATGCCATTGGATTCACTTCTATGCAGGGTAATTAGTACTAATTTTTATTTTAATTATTTTAGATTGTATGGAAACTGTACAAAGTATTAAACAACGATTTGAAATTATCGGAAATGACCCTAAACTTAATCGGGCGATAGAAAAAGCGATTCAAGTATCACCAACTGATATTTCCGTTTTAGTAGTTGGCGAAAGTGGCGTTGGAAAAGAAAGTATCCCAAGAATTATACATTCTCTATCCCATAGAAAACACGGAAAATATATTGCCGTTAACTGCGGGGCAATTCCAGAGGGCACTATTGACAGTGAACTCTTCGGGCACGAAAAAGGTTCTTTTACAGGAGCTAATGCTGAGCGGCAAGGCTATTTTGAAGTTGCAAATGGCGGGACTATTTTTTTAGATGAAGTTGGTGAACTTCCATTAACTACGCAAGTCCGATTATTACGTGTTTTAGAAAATGGAGAATTTATCAAGGTTGGCTCTTCACAAGTACAAAAAACAAATGTTAGGATAGTTGCGGCAACAAATGTGAACCTGTTCGATGCAATTGAAAAAGGGAAGTTTAGAGAAGATTTATATTATCGCCTTAGTACAGTTGATATTCCATTACCCGCATTACGAGATAGAAAAGATGACATTCATTTACTTTTTCGAAAATTTGCATCTGATTTTGCTCATAAATATAAAATGCCGCCTGTTAAATTAACTGACGATGCTATTCTTTTTTTACAAAAATACCGATGGAGCGGCAATATTCGACAATTGAGAAACTTTGCCGAACAACTTTCCGTATTAGAGACAAACCGCGATATTTCTTTGGCAACTATTCAGTCTTACTTACCTATTGAAGGGAATACCTTGCCTTCAATTATTGGTGGAAAAAAGTCTGAAAGTGATTTTTCAACCGAAAGAGATATTTTATATAAGGTGCTTTTTGAAATGAAAAGTGATTTGCATGATTTGAAAAAACTTACATTAGAATTAATGCAAAATGGAAGTACAAAAGTACAGGAAATGAATAAAAATTTAATTCAAAAAGTATTTGAACCAAAAGAAGATCTTTTAAAAACCTTTGATGAAGATCCTAGACTTCAAAAACTGATTGCGCAGCATGAGGATCAAGAAGAATTTGAAGAAGATGAAGAAGATAATATCAATTATCTTATGGCAGAAACAATTGATGAAGTAGAAATTTTAAAATTAGAGCAAAAAGAAATTGAACTAATTAAGAAATCGTTGTTACGCCACAAAGGAAAAAGAAAAGCAGCTGCTGATGAGTTGGGAATTTCAGAAAGAACACTTTATCGAAAAATCAAACAATATGATTTATGATTTTTAAACGAAAAACCCTAAACAAATCAGAATGAAAAAGTTGATCTTAATTATTCTTGCTACATGCATACTAACATCATGTCAATCCGATTCAGACACTGTTAAAACTAACCCAAATGCATTACAGCGGGTTGACTTTTATCCAAAATCGCCTAATGAATCTCGTTGGAATTTTAATAAAAAAGGATTTTTAACATCGATTACCGATTCAAATGGCGATACCTTAGAATCATTTGCTTACGATGCAAAAAACAATGTAATTCAAAACACAAAATACAGTCAGGGTACACCAATAGAAAACTTAAATATAATTTATGATTCAGACAATTATATTAAAAGTATTAATAACAAAATCTACAATTACAGCCACGAAGACAATCGCTATTTCTATGATTCAAACAACGAGACTTTTTCATGCAAAGTGAATTCTGATGGATTAGCAACTCTCTATTTCTCCTCAATAACTAATACCAATCCTGCTGGAAATTTATTTCTTTCTTATACATTCGAATATGAAAATGGAAATTTAATTTCAATTGAAAAGAATGGTACCGTTGTAAATCCGATTGAAATAGACTTTAATTATGGCTTAATTACTAATCCGCTAAAAAGTGGATTACTGCCAGTTTTTAGACTAAAATCACTTACAGAACCACTATTTCTAGAGCATGGGTTTACTTCTAACAATTTAAAAGAAGGTCAATATTACCTTGATGCCTCCCAAAAATCGCAAACATTTGGAATGTTATTTTACAACACAAATAAACTAGAATTGATAACAGAAGAAGATTATTACCATGGTGTATATAATTCGGGTAGAACAAATTCGTATTACTATTATCAGGGAGATGTAATTCCTTAATTCAAAATAAAAATTTATCTTAGCGACTTTAAATTTGATATGATTTTTTTTAGATTATTTTTTATTGTATTTCTAGCTGGAAATTTTTGTAGCTGTTCGGTATATAATTTTACTGGCACAGGGAAAATAGACGCTAAAACATTTCAAGTCAATTATTTTCAGAACAACTCAGAACTTATTGAACCCGGAATTGAAAGGACGTTCACCATCAAATTACAAGAAATCATTCAAAACCAAACTAATATAAGTTTAACTAATTACAATGGTGATTTGCTGTATGAAGGTGAAATTGTTGAATATCGAATTACTCCTATGCAAGCCACCGCAAATCAGACTGCAGCTGAGAGCAGATTAACAATAACGGTGAATCTACGATTTAAAAACAAGAATAAAGAAGCAGATGATTTTGAAAAACGTTTTTCTTTCTACAGAGATTATTCCGGTACTTCATTACCAACAGGATCAGTTTTAAATGGTTATATAGATGAGATCTTTGAAAGAATCACACAAGACATCTTCAATGAATCGTTGGCAAAATGGTAGAAATAAACTTAATGAATTTTAAAAAACATAAAATTGAACTTAACAGATTACACTTATTTACTAAACAAGCCAGATTCAATTAATGAAAGGCATGCTGAAACATTAGATAATGTAATTGCAGCCTTTCCTTATTTTCAAAGTGCACGTGTTTTAAAGCTAAGACACCTCTATAACCAAGATAGTTTTAATTATAACTATTCACTTAAAATTTCGGCGGCATTTACAACCGATAGAGGCGTATTATTTGATTTTATCACGGCGGATACTTTTGTTTCGGTTCAAAAAGGGCTTTACGAAAAAAAACTTAGTGAGTTAATGAATATGAATGTAGTTGAGAGCGAACAAATCTATATAGAAAATAAGTCCACCAGCAACACATTAGAAGAATCGATAGAAGCCTCCATCAAACAAGCAACAAATCTAGAAATAAACGCCTCCGAGAAATTGGCAATAGGAAAACCCTTAGCGTTTTCAAAAAATGAAAAACATTCATTCCAAGAATGGCTTCAATTATCTAGATTAAAACCTATAGATAGGGAAAATGACACATCTTATTTAATAAAAAATGTTGCTGACAAAATAGATAGTGCCGCAACAAAAGAGTCTAATTTAGATTTAATAGACAAGTTTTTAGAAAACAATCCTAAATTAACTCCGATAGACAAAGATGCCAAAATACCAGCTGTTGAAGTAATCTCTGAAGACACATCATTATTAATGACAGAGACATTGGCGCGCGTTTATTTAGAACAAAAAAAATATTTAAAAGCAATTCAAGCGTATGAAATATTAATTTTGAAATATCCAGAAAAAAGTAGTTTCTTTGCAAACCGAATTTTAGATATCAAGATTTTACAACAAAATAATAATTAAGTAATGAGCACATTTTCAATTTTTTTAGTATTAATTACAATTGTTTGTTTT
>CAMDSN010000039.1 GCA_945907225.1 Flavobacterium psychrophilum
GCAGCAATTGGAAATGCTTTGTCCTGATAAGCAAAATCTTCAAAACTAGAATCTAAAAACAAATGTCTTGGTATTATTTTAATTGCTTCCAACACTTTTTTATCTGTAATTCCTTTTTCTTCTAATAGTTTCGCAAGCTGATTACGAAGCCCTTCGTGTTTACTGGTATTTTTCAATTTGGGTTAAGATTTATTTGGTAAAAATAGAAGTAAAAATTCCAAAAAACAAATTCCAATTTCCATTAAACTTTTAAACTCTTAAACTTTTAAACATTAAACTAAAATGCTACTTTTGATAAAATTTTATCCTATGCTAAAAGTTGGTGTTTTAGGTGCAGGTCACCTCGGAAAAATACATTTGCGATTATTACAACAATCTGAAAAATATGAACTCGTTGGGTTTTATGATGAGAATCATGAAAATGGTGCAAAGATAGAAGCTGAATTTGGATACAAACAATTTGATACTATCGCCAAATTAATTCACGCGGTGGACGTTGTAGATATTGTTACACCCACCCTCTCCCATTACAAATGTGCAAAGGTTTCTATTAAATCTGGAAAACACGTTTTTATAGAAAAACCAATTTCTACAACTGTTGCTGAGGCTGAAGAAATAATTTCACTCGCCAAAGAATTTAATGTTAAAGGACAGGTTGGTCATGTAGAGCGATTTAATCCAGCGTTTTTAGCTGTTAAAGATCAAATAGAATCGCCCATGTTTATAGAAACACATAGATTAGCTGAATTTAACCCAAGAGGAACTGATGTTCCTGTCGTGCTTGATTTGATGATTCATGATATTGATGCTATTTTGAGTGTTGTAAAATCAAAAGTTAAATATGTGAGTGCAAATGGCGTGTCGGTTTTAAGCAAATCACCAGATATTGCAAATGCTCGTATTGAATTTGAAAATGGTTGTGTTGCAAATATAACATCTAGTAGAATATCACTAAAAAATATGAGAAAATCAAGATTTTTTCAGAAAGACGCTTACATATCAGTTGACTATTTAGACAAAACGTGTGAGGTTGTAAAAATGAAAGATGCCCCGGAAGTACCCGGAGATTTTGATATGATTCTACAAAACGCAGAAGGTGAAAGGAAGCAGATTTATTTTAATAATCCTGAAATTACCAACAATAATGCAATTTTGGATGAATTAGAGACTTTCGCTGACGCCATTTACAATAATACAACTCCAATCGTAACTTTAGAAGATGGAACGGAAGCATTGCGTGTAGCATATATGATTATCAACTCGATGGAAAGAAATAATTAACTTGGGTTCTTATTAGGAATTAACAATCTCAAACTTTAGGATTAATAAAAAAGAAATTATATGAAAACAATAGCTGTTATTGGTGCGGGCACAATGGGAAACGGAATTGCTCATACTTTTGCACAAAGTGGTTTTACCGTAAAATTAATAGATGTATCTGAAAAGTCACTGGAAAAAGGAATGGAAACAATAGCTTCAAACCTTGATCGAATGGTAACCAAAGGAACCATAACCGAAGAAGAAAAGTACAAAACCATTGGAAATATAATTACCTACACCGATATTAATGACGGGGTTGTTGGCGTAGATTTAGTTGTTGAAGCAGCTACTGAAAACGTTGGTTTAAAACTTCAAATATTCAAGCAATTAAGTGAAGTTTGTGATCATAATGTGATTTTAGCCACGAACACCTCTTCTATTTCAATAACTCAAATTGCTGCACAAGTAGCGCATCCCGAACGTGTAATTGGAATGCATTTTATGAATCCTGTACCAATAATGAAATTGGTTGAAATCATTCGGGGCTATTCAACCTCAGATGAAGTGACTAAAGTCATTATGGATCTATCGGTTAAATTAGGAAAAACACCAACAGAAGTGAATGATTATCCGGGATTTGTTGCCAATAGAATATTAATGCCAATGATAAATGAAGCTATTGAAACATTATATAACGGTGTTGCTGGCGTTTATGAAATTGATACAGTTATGAAACTTGGAATGGCGCATCCCATGGGTCCTTTACAATTGGCAGATTTTATTGGATTAGATGTTTGTTTATCCATTTTAAATGTAATGTATGACGGATTCAAAAATCCAAAATATGCTCCTTGCCCACTCTTAGTGAATATGGTTATGGCTGGAAAACTTGGTGTGAAATCGCGTGAAGGTTTTTACGATTATTCCGAAAGTAAAAAAGCGGAGATAGTTTCGAAACAATTTACTAATTAGAAAATGGGAATCGAAATTAGTGGAGGGTCTGACACTAATTACTAAAATCAATATTATTTGAAACAATGGCAAAAATAATCCCCTTCAAAGCAGTTCGTCCTACCCCTGACAAAGTGGGTTTGGTTACTTGTAGAAATTATGACGATTATAGTTCTTCAGAACTTGCAGCCTGGCTGAGTTTTAATCCGTATTCTTTCTTGCATATTATTCATCCGGCTTATGTGCATTCTCAAAAAATTACTTTAGACAAAAGATTTAAAAGTGTTGCCCATAAATATCAAGATTTTAAAGATGAAGGCATTTTTTTAGAAACAAATGACGCTGTTTTATTTTTATATGAAATTCAAAGTAAAACAGAAACCTTTAGTGGATTTATAGCAGGCACTTCAATTGAAGACTACAAGAATAATGTTATCAAAAAACATGAAGATACTTTACGATATAGAGTTGAATATTTTAAAGATTATTTGCAACAAACAGGTTTCAATACTGAGCCCGTTTTAATTACTTATCCCGATAATAAATCTATAGATTTATGGATTTTAGAAAAGAAAAAATGCCAACCCATTTATAACTACACAACAACAAATAAAGAGAAACATCAGGTTTGGATTATTGATTCTAAAGACGAAATTACATGGTTGCAAAATCAGTTTAATGCTATAAAAGAACTTTATATTGCCGATGGTCATCACCGATCGGCTTCTGCTGAACTATTGCATGATGAGAATGTAAAGCTAGAAAATCAAAAATTGGAGTATTTTATGAGTTTTTTAATTGCTGAAAGTCAAGTGAAAATTTATGAATATAACCGAATCATAAGAGATTTAAACGGTTTTAATAAAGCTGATTTCCTCCAAAAATTAGCTGAGAATTTCATTATTAAAGACAAAGAACAGGAATTATGGAAACCTCAAAGCAAGTTCGAATTCGGAATGTACCTTGATGGCCATTTTTATGCTTTGTTTTATAAACAAGATAACAAGCAACTTTCCATTCTAGAAAATCTTGACGCACAGATTTTATATGATAGCGTTTTGTTTCCATTATTGGGAATAGAAGACTTGAGAAATGACGAACGAATTGAATATATTCCAGGAAAACAATCAATTTCAACTATAAAAGAATTAGTTGATGAAGGTGAATTTGAAGTGGGATTTATGTTATTCCCTTCAGATATTTCTGAAATAAAAGCTTTGGCAGACAATAACTTAATAATGCCTCCAAAAAGCACTTATATTGAACCAAAATTCAGGAGTGGATTAGTAATTTATGAATTGTAATTCCTTACAAAATGGCTATAAAAAGCAATTTATTTAATATTAAATCTTCTCTTGCTTCTCATGTTAGTTTAGTTGCGGTTTCGAAGACAAAGCCCATGTCTGATTTGATGGAAGCTTACGATGCAGGACAACGAATTTTTGGTGAAAATAAAATTCAGGAAATGTCTGAAAAGTGGGAACAAATGCCCAAAGACATAAAATGGCACATGATTGGTCATGTTCAAACAAATAAAGTCAAATATATGGCGGAATATGTTAGTTTGATTCATGGTGTAGATAGCTTAAAGTTATTGCAAGAAATCAACAAACAAGCAGCAAAACACAATCGAGTAATAGATTGTTTACTCCAAATGTATATTGCTGAAGAAGAATCAAAATTTGGCCTAGATGAAAAAGAACTAGAAGCTATTCTTCAATCAGATGAATTTAAATCATTACAAAACATAAAAATTACTGGTTTAATGGGAATGGCAACATTTACAGACAATCAAACACAAATCAAAAAGGAATTCCTAAAACTTAAAACTATTTTTGATATACACCAGAAACCAATAACCAACAACCAACAACTGACAACCCTTTCGATGGGTATGTCCGGCGATTATAAACTCGCAATCGAATGTGGTAGCACAATGGTTAGAATTGGAAGTAGTATATTTGGAAATAGGAAATAGAAAAAAGACTATTTACTAATCACTAATTACTATTCACTTATTTGTACGCAATACTTGACATAGAGACTACTGGAGGACAATTTAATGAAGAGGGGATTACTGAAATCGCTATCTATAAATTTGATGGTCATGAAGTTGTTGATCAATTTATTAGCCTTGTTAACCCCGAAAAGACAATTCAACCTTTTGTTGTAAAGCTAACGGGTATAAATAACGCTATGTTACGATCGGCACCAAAATTTTATGAGATTGCAAAAAGAATTATTGAAATCACTCAAGATTGCATTATTGTAGCTCACAATTCTTCCTTTGACTATAGAATATTAAAAACTGAGTTTACTAGACTGGGCTATGATTTTGTAAAGCCAACACTTTGTACAGTTGAATTGTCAAAACAATTAATCCCCGGTCAATTGTCTTATAGTTTAGGTAAATTAGTTCGTGCACTCGGAATTCCTGTTACCGATAGACACCGAGCTAGTGGAGATGCTTTAGCAACTTTGAAATTATTTAAAATGATTTTGACAAAAGATTCCTCAAAGCAAATTGTTACGAGCTTAATTAAGGCAGAAATTAAATCGGGTTTGACAACTCGTTTATTGGATATTGTTGGAATTTCACCCTCTAAAACAGGAGTTTATTATATTCATAATGAAAATGGAGATTTAATTTACATAGGAAAAAGCAGGAATATAAAAAAACGAATCAACCAACATTTTACGGGAACCAATTCAAAAAGCAAAAAAATTCAACGTGATGTCTTTACTGTTACCTATGAAGTAACGGGCAGTGATTTAATTGCGCTCTTAAAAGAAAGCGAAGAAATAAAAGTAAACAAACCTATATATAATAGGGCTCAACGCAAGTCTATCTTTCAATGGGCTTTATATTTAGTTTCTGATAGTGATTATTTAAGACTTAGTTTGCAAAAAGCCGACGGTCGAAAAAAAGAGATTACTGCATTTACATCCTTACAAGAAGGAAAAAATGTGTTACATAAAATTACCGAAAAATATAATTTATGTCAAAAATTAAATGGTTTATTTGAGACAAAGAATGCATGTTTTCAATATAAAATAAAAGAATGTAGTGGCGCATGTATAGGTGAAGAAGCTCCCGAACTTTATAACCTGAGAGTTCAAGATTTTATTGAAGAAATGAAATATGATAACAGCAATATGGTTATTGTAGATAGAGGAAGAACTATTGATGAACGTTCGGCTATTTTAATTGAGAATGGAATTTATAAGGGTTATGGATTTTATGATTTGAACTTCCAAATTAATAATATTGAGATATTGAAAAATATTATTATTCCGATGCAAAACAATCGAGATACCAAAACGATCATACAAAGTTATTTAAAGCGCAACAAAGTAATTAAGATTGTCCATTTTTAATGAATTATTTACTAACCATTATTGGTCCAACTGCCATTGGAAAAACAGCTTTAAGCATTGAATTAGCTAAGTATTTTAATTGTGAAATAATTTCTTGCGATAGTAGGCAGTTTTATAAGGAAATGGAAATTGGCACAGCTGTTCCAAGTAATATAGAAAAAGCGGAAGTTCCGCATCATTTTATTCAAAATAAATCAATTCACGAAATTTATACGGTTGGTGATTATGAAAAGGAAGCTGTCTTAAAACTGGACTCATTATTTGAAACAAATTCGATTCAGATAATGGTTGGTGGCTCCGGATTATATATGGACGCAATATTAAACGGCTTTGATGATTTCCCTGATATAAACAGTAATGTAAGAGATTGTTTAAATGTTGATTTCGAAAAATTTGGAATTGAGTATCTGCAAGAAAAATTAAAAGAGGCTGACCCTATTTATTATCAGTATTTAGAACAAAATAATCCACAAACTTTACTAAACCCTCAGCGAATGAAACGTTTTGTTGAGGTTTGTAGGGGAACTGGAAAACCTTATTCTTCTTTTTTAAATAAAAATAAAACACAACGCAACTTCACTCCTATCATTATTGGTTTAGAGGCCGAAAGGACAATTATTTATGAGAGGATAAATTTACGGGTTGATATAATGATAAAAGAAGGCTTAGTAGAAGAGGTTTCGAGTTTACTACCTTATAAAAGTTTGAATGCCCTAAATACAGTTGGATATAGCGAATTATTTGCGTTTTTAAAACAAGAAACTACTTTGGATAATGCTATAGAAGAAATTAAAAAAAATACGCGCCGTTTTTCCAAGCGACAACTCACTTGGTTCAAGAGAAATGAGAACATCGTTTGGTTTGATTATAAAGAAGATGTTACTACAATTATCAATTATATAAAAACCAAATTCTGATGCCAATTTCAAAGAACTTCACTTCTATACACAAAAAAGAATGGGAAATCACATTTTTGCAATGTTATCCTAATGGATATTTGAAATATACAGACTTATGCAATATTATTCAATTAACTGCAGCTGAACATGCCGAATTAGGAGGAATAAGCTTTAGTGACATGCAGTTGAATGTCCAAGCATGGGTTTTGAGTAGAATGCGGGTTGAAATAAGCAAAATGCCAAAATGGAAAGATACCATCGTTGTGAAAACATGGATAATTTCATTAGAGAACTCAAGATCCATTCGTGGTATGGAAATTTTATTAAATGGAGAGAAAATTATTGGTTGCGAAACCTTTTGGGCTGTATTTAACACCAAAAGCCGGAAACCTGAAAATTTAGCTATTACACACAGCCATTTTGAAAAATTCTCAAACAAACGAGCAACTGAAATACAATTTTCGAAAATTAATATAAATATTGATACGAATAAGGTTACTGAAAAAACAGTACTACTCTCTGATTTAGATATTGTAAATCATGCAAACAGTGTTAAATATTTGGAATGGTGCTTGGATCATGTTGACACAAAATTACTTTTAAAACAAGAAATGCAAAGTTTTGAAATGAATTATCTTAAAGAGGTATTCTTAAACGAAAAGGTGGCAATCAATAAAAGCGAATCAGTCAACCCGCTTACATTTTTAGTTTCATCAACTCAAAATAGTTGCTTTGCGTTGAAACTTAATTTCGCGTAATAAAATAGTTGTTACTTATTACTTTAAAACAAAAAAAGCTCCAATTGGAACTCTTTTTGTTTGATTTATTTCTTAACCACTAACCGAAATCCTTCGCCATGAATATTGAGTATTTCAACATTTGGCTCGTCTTTTAAATATTTCCGCAACTTGGCAATATATACATCCATACTTCGAGAAGTAAAATAATTATCATCTCTCCAAATCTGTGTTAAAGCCAATTCTCGGGGCATTAAATCATTTTCATAAATAGCCATAATTTTTAGCAACTCCGATTCTTTTGGTGACAATTTTATAGGTTCTTGATCTTCAAATTTCAGTAAACGAAGTTTTGAATTTAAGTGAAATCTTCCAATTTGAAACTCAAATTTGGCTGGTTCATTTTTATTTTCAGTTGATTTTCGTTGAATAATAGCTTTTATCTTCATTAAAAGAACGTCAGAGTCAAATGGCTTATTTAAGTAATCGTCGGCGCCAACTTTATAGCCTTTCATTACATCTTCCTTCATTGATTTTGCCGTTAAAAAGATTAAAGGAACATCCTTGTTTTTCTCTCTTATTTCCCTAGCCAATGTATAACCATCCTTGTAGGGCATCATAACATCTAAAATGCATAAATCAAAATTGCTCTTCTTGAATTTTTCAAAACCTTCCATACCATTTTTAGCAAGTGTTACTTCAAAATCATTAAGCGAAAGAAATTCTCTCAATACAATTCCAAAGTTTTGATCATCTTCTACAAGTAGTATTTTCTTATTAGTTTCCATAGTTTTAAATATTAGTTTATTAGTGGGACTTTAATTATAAATGTGCTTCCTTTACCTTTTTCGCTTTCAACAAAAACTTCGCTATTATGATCTTCAATTATTCTTTTTACATAAGCTAACCCCAGCCCATGTCCTTTTACATTATGAAGATCTCCGGTATGTTCTCTGTAAAACTTTTCAAATATTCTTTTTTGAGCTGCTTTTGACATTCCGATTCCTTGGTCTTTGATTTTAATTATTATATATTCTTTAACATTTTCAGTTTCTATATTTATAATCGGTTTTTCAGTGGAATACTTTATAGCATTATCTAAAATATTTACCAGCACATTAGTAAAATGTACATCGTTCAATAAAACTGTAGTTCTTATAGCAGCTAAGTTTGGTGTTATTGTGCCTTCCCTATCTTCAATAATTAAATTTACATGCTCTATGGCATCCTCTATAATCTCATGAATATTAGTTGAAATTTTACTAATGTCCAATTCATTTTTATATAATTTTGAAATGCGCAATACATTTTCAACTTGTGCATGCATGCGTTTATTTTCATCCTTGATCATTTGTAGATAGCGTAACACTTTTTCTTTGTCATCAATGATCTTTGGATTCTTTATTGCATCTAGTGCTAAATTTATAGTGGCAATAGGTGTTTTAAACTCGTGCGTCATATTATTAATAAAATCTGTTTTAATTTCAGATATTTGACGTTGGCGTATTAACTGGTTTAGCGTACTAGAATAGGCAACCAAAATAATTAGTGTGAAAATAATTGATAGAATACAAATCCCAATAAATTCTGAAAACAAAAAGGATTTCTTACATGGAAATGTAACTAGTAATTGATACTTATTAATTCCATCATTGTCTATAAAAACAGGAATTGAATAAGTGGCTTTTTTATCATATTTAAAATGATCTGATTTGACTTTCGTTGCCAAACCATTACTGTATATATTAAATTCAAAAGGGGTATCAATGCCATACTCATTTAGTTCCTCTGCAAGAAGTTTTTGAAGCATTTCTATTGAAACTCTTTCTTGAATTTGTTTCATTCCGGCAATGTCTTTGTACACAATTTCAAATTGAGCATTATCTAACAAATCCAATCTCCCCGATTTTTCAATCTTTGCATTCGGTGTTACCGTTTTTCTAATAACAGAATTATCAATATTGTCGGAATATATTTCAGTTTTTCTTTTGGCAGTATAATTTTTAATTTTAATACTATCCAATTTTTTATCAAAGAACGATGCAGAAATTCCGTAATCTTCAGAATTAATTATGTTTGAATAAATTATAGTTTCATTAGTTCTTGAATCTATTTGGTAATAACCAAATTCAAGAAAATCGCTTTTTTTAGGAGGCAAACCCGTACTGTCTTTGAGCCTATTGTAGATTTTATAATATGAATATTGCTCATTTTTTTGTAGTTTATTAGCAATATTTGAAAGAACTTGTTTGATGTGATATTTAAATTCATCTTCATTATTTTGAAATGAGTTGTTAAACCAATAAACTTGAACGAGTATAATGCCAATCAAGGAAAAACTCATTAGAATAACCAATAATCGGAAAAACAATTTTTTCATCAAACAAAGCTAACATTTAACATTTATACAATAAATAGATTAACCAAACATTAACATTCAATTGATAAATTATTGATTATTTAATTTTTTAACAATTTCTACAAGCTGTAATTTGGTGTTTTCAAAGTCAGTATTTTCAATAATAAAATCGCTTTTTTTAATTTTTTCTTCATCTGTCCATTGATTTTTCATTATATTAATAACTGAAAGCCGATCTACTTTGTCGCGTTCCATTACTCTTGCAATTCTGGTTTCAGTTGGTGCAGTTACCAAAATATTGTAATCACAAAGTGATTGACCTCCCGTTTCAAATAAAATAGCTGTTTCTTTAACTACGAATTCAAATTCTTTATGATTATCAATCCAAATATCAAATTGTTTTTTTACTCTTGGATGAATTATAGCATTGAGAGCTGCTAATTTTAGAGAATCATTAAAAACAATTTGCGAGAGTTTCTGTCGATTAACTATGTTTTTTTTAATTATGACATCTTCCCCAAAAGCAGAGCGAATCAAATCCACTACATCAGCGCTAAGCATAATTTTTTTTGCTTCATCATCAGAAAAAAATACGGGTACACCTAAAAATTTAAAATAATTAGCAACCCATGTTTTTCCGGATCCAATCCCTCC